>CAZDUE010000047.1:8864-10605 GCA_964508575.1 uncultured Methanosarcinales archaeon | reverse complement strand
ATCCAACATGCTTCTCTATTAACCTCGTAGGATAAAGCGCTTCAAGTACCATTTGCTAATTTATTGGAATTTAGTTTAAAAAGATTTGCGTGATTTGTATGTTCATAGCATCCTGAGATCAAAATTCAATAATGAAAATAATATGTGGCACGTGAGCAGGGGATGTTCCTTTGCGAAAAGCAAAGCACCGAACCGAAGGTGCAAAGGAACTTCTGTTCCTTGCACAAGTAGCTTTGCTACTTTGTGACTGTGCTTACGGGAGGCTAGTGCTATTATGAAAGGGAATTTGAAATTTTGAAGATGCTATGCACATACCGTGATTTTGGCTAATATAAAATCCTCTCGCTTTGCTCGGCACTGGCAAAAACTTAAAAACCCTTTAGCATTCCTTGACGTTTGTGATTAATATGAGTGAAGTAAAATTCCTTAAAATAAAAGAAGCAATCAAACATGCAGAAATTCAAGAGAATAAAACTGCGCTAGTAAGCATTCGTGGATGGGTTTACCGTGAGAGAAAGATGAAAGATAAATCTTTTCTTGTAATAAGAGACTCAAGTGGAATTATTCAGTGTGTTGTCAAAAAGGATAAAGTTTCTGAAAAAGAGTTTAATGATGCAGAAAAGGCCTTGATAGAAAGTTCAGTTGAGATATCTGGCGATATTAAGGAAGATAAAAGAGCTCCTGATGGCTACGAGATCACTGTGACAAAAATCAACGTAGTCCAATTTGCAGATACTTATCCTATTAGCAAAGACCAAAGTCCTGAATGGTTATTAGATAACAGGCACTTATGGATTCGATCCAGAAGGATTTCAACAGTTCTTAAAATTCGTGCCTCTGTTCTGAGTTCAATCCGTGAATTCTTCGATTCTAGAGGATATTTTGAGTTTTCCCCTCCTATTTTTACTCCTAATGCGTGCGAGGGAGGAAGTACCTTGTTTGAAGTTAAATATTTTAATGATGTTTGTTACTTGACTCAGAGCTGGCAATTGTATGCAGAGGCAGGCATTTTTGCCCTTGAGAATATTTATACAATAAGCCCTTGTTTTCGTGCAGAGCGATCTAAAACATCGCGTCATCTCGCAGAGTTCTGGATGGCTGAAGTTGAGAGTGCTTGGCTTAAGTTGGATGACATGGTCAAAATTGCTAAAGAATTAATCGCGTTCATTGTGTCTAAAGTAATTAGAAAGCATGAAGAAGATCTCAAGTTATTAGGGCAAGATGTTGAAAAACTCAAAAAGTTAACTTTGCCATTTCCAACCATTACTTACAAGGAAGCTCTCGAGATACTTGAGAAAAAATCTGGAATGAAGGTAGAATATGGAAAAGACCTTAGAACCGTCGAGGAAGAAGAGCTAATGAAGCATTTTGATGTTCCAGTTGTAGTCACAAATTATCCTAAAGAAATAATGGCATTCTACAAGCCAGAAGATCCTAAGAATAAAGGAACTGCTTTATGCTTTGACATGCTTGCTCCTGAAGGTTACGGTGAGATTATTGGAGGAAGTGAAAGAGAATGGGATATAGAACAACTTAAGGCTGCTCTTGAAAAAGAAGGAGAAAAGCCAGAGAATTATGACTGGTATCTTGATCTTCGAAAGTACGGCAGTGTTCCTCATTCTGGCTTTGGAATGGGAGTTGAGAGAATAATCGCATGGATCTGTCATTTAGACAATATAAAAGATGCAATTCCATTTCCAAGAACAATGATGAGAAAAAATCCTTGAGACTTCTTGATTGC
>CAZDUE010000047.1:0-8854 GCA_964508575.1 uncultured Methanosarcinales archaeon | reverse complement strand
ATATCTTTTATGATACTTAGTAACATAATATTATGTGATTTAGTAACATATAGTATCAAGTAACATAAAGTTTATATACTTGGTAACATAATAAAGATGCATGAAAGCCGAAAGCCATATCAAAGCATTTGACGAGCATAAAAAAACTTTGATAGACTGGGGAATAAAAACAAGGGGCTTGGAAAATTCTCAAAGGACAGTAGGACTGCATGCTTCAAGAGCGATCATAGAGCTTCTTTCTGCATATCTTCATGAAAAAGGATTAATCAGTCTTGGCGCGCAGCTGAATCACAGATGGTTTAAATCCCCTAAAGCAGGCAATAAACTTCCTGAGTTTAACAAAAAAGAAGAGATAGTTAATAAGCTGCATAAACTTGAAAATCTCTGTGAAGAATTAGCTTATGGTTCTGATAAGCCAAAAAAAGACATAGAAGAAGCGATAGCATTATTTCAAGATTTAGAAAAAACTATTGAGGAATTAAGAAAATGAAACAAAAAGAGCTAATTGCGTTTGCATCTAGCTTCTCATCTTTTCTGCTCAGTATGAAAGATTCGATAAAAAGAATTATACTTTTTGGCAGCGTAGCTAGAGACCAGCATGATGAAGAATCAGATATCGATCTTTTTGTAGAAACAAAAACAAAAAAAGAAGACTTTACAAAATTAGCCAAGCTTTTCGAGCAAACTCCTGAATGCAGGAAATTCAGAATTTTAGGAATCAAAAATGAAATAAGCATACACTCAGGAGATCTTGATAAAAGAGCTGATCTGAAAAGATCAATGCTAAACAATGGGATAATATTATTTGACCAATTTTCATATGATCCTGAAGAGTCTGATCCTTATGTCTTATTTTCAATAGAGGTATCGAAAAAAGATCGAAAATCAAAAGTTAAAGTTTGGCGGGAATTATACGGTTATTCTCAAAAAGTGGGCAAGAAAACATATATTACTAAAGGAATAATCCAGGAGAATAAAGGAATACGTCTAGGACCTGGTGTTTTTATTTTAGAGGCTAAAAACTCAGAAAAAATTTCAGAATTTCTGAGAAAGAATAGAATAAAATACAGAATTCTAGAGCTCTGGTCAGACAGTCCTATGTTAAAGAAAAATCACAGCAAAGAATAATTGATGATTATTATCTGAAAATTTCAGCATCTCTAAATCCATAAATCTCCTGCAGTGCAGGAAGTATTAATTCCGGAGTACACTTTACTCTGCAAGTTTCTGCAATCAATCGAGAAACTGGAATTGAAATATCTTGATGTGAGTTTACAAAGAGCTTTCCATGTTCAGGAGTCCAGGGAATTTCTAGAGAAGCATGCAGTACAACAGGCTGAAAACCAAAAGTACAATAAGGTGTTTGAAAATTAATAAAACTGAAATATCCAAGCTGCTCTGCAAGTTCAGAATTTTTAGCAATATGCAAAGTTTCAGGCATTTGAAATTTTTCAGGGATATCTTGTCCAACAGGCATTACAATGTATTCTGGCTTGACATCAAAATTTTGAAATCCCCCTGATCTCAAAGATTGATAGAACTCTTCAAGTTTGCTGATAAGATATGCTACTTTTTTATTATGATCAACTCTCCACTCTACAACAGCATGATTATTCTCAGTAGCTTTTTCAAAGATTGAAGAATCTGCCTCAAAGACCAATCGATCTTCTGAAAAAAATCTTTTTTCTAAAGACCGCACATTACCTTGAGAAGTAAGTCCAGATCGCGAATTCTGTTCAATATGAATAGTCATAATCTTCCAGGATTTTCACTTCATTTAAAAATCTTAAGTAAAAACCTATTTTAAATCAAGTCCGTAAATCAATGTTATAAGTAACAATCTTATCTCCGTAAGGAGCAATTAAAGTTATTGAATTATTATCTGCTCTGGAAAAAGAGAAGCTTGCTTGAACTTTTTGCATATCTAAACTATGCCTTCCTAAAATTGCTATTTGCCTATCAAAGTCCATTGCATTAACAGATATTTTGGTATTATCTCCTGGCTTTATGTAAATTCTTATCCGACCATAACAATGATCATCAGCCCTGCTGGAGTCATAGCTGACTAAAACTATATTGTCTGCTGGTTTCTCTTCATCAATCTTTGATGTATTCAGATAATAGACTTTTAAAAGATGAGTAAAATAATTCCTTAAATCCTTTAGCTTTGTATTGCTTTGTATTGTTTCTGCTGCAGAAAAAATTACATTAAGATTTGAAATTCTTTCTTCCAAAGTCTGCGTTTTTAATTGATCCACTTTTATCTGATTAGTATTTTTCGGGGATTTATAAAGTTTTAGAAGACCGTTCTAAAAACATAAAACCAACTATTTTATATATTAAACATGATTTTTTTTGGTAGATTGCAGATTCATATTTGTAACTAAATATCATATTCGTAAATAAATATTGATTAGATATGGATATTAATTAGATATGGATATTGATGAGAGATACAGGTAGAAATCTTATGAAGGTTGGCAGTTTATGAAAATCGGTATTTTAGGAGGAAATGTTAAAGATATATCTAAGGTACTTAGGAAAGAGCCCGAACAATTGTACTTAGTTCTAAGAAAAATTGCAGAGCATCTTGCTTTGTCAGGAAATGATCTTGTGACTATTCCTGAACAAGGCAGCAGCTCAGAGTTTATTGCTGAAGTTTACCGCGAGAATGACGGCAGTAAAATAATTGGGATAATTCCCATGCAGGATAAAGAGTTCGGTGTTTCTGAGATTAACACTCCTGTTTGCGATGAAATGGTAAATTCTGGAACATGGTGCAATTCCTCAAGTACTTTAATAAAAAGGTCTGATCTTATTTTATGTCTTGGTTTCAGCCCAAGATCTGTTATAGAATTGTGCAGTACAAGATGGTACCCTAAGGAGAAAATTTATGTTGTTGATGATTTAATAACTCAACGGCTTCCAATGGAGATTCAGAACCAGCTGAATATACAATACATAAGATTAAGGGAAATTGAAAATATTATTTCCCAAAAAAAAGAGATTATACAAAATGATCCGATCAGCCCTGAGCAAAGTGTCAGGAACTAGTTTTGGTTATAGTGAAGCCAATAATTTATGCTCAATCATATCTGGCTGTGAGTATAGCTTTTTATATCATGAATGTTTCTTGCTCTGAATGAAGATAAACCATGAGATTATAAGGAAAATTGCAAAGAACTCACGGCTCAATCTTTCTGAAAAAGAAGAGAAAGAGTTCATAATTCAGCTTGAGGAAGTTATTAAAAAGTTTTCTGAACTAAGCGATCTTAATACTGATGATGTTGAGCCGACTTTTCATCCTGTTGAATCTTCTCTTGAAAAAGAACAAGCAATTAATAATTTAAGAGAAGATTTCGTCAAGCATTCATTATCTCAAGAGCAGGCGCTCAGGAACACAAAAAACAAGAAAGACGGCTATTTCAAAGGTCCTAAAGCTATTTAACATGTATGATTTATGTTAATAATGATTGGCTGCGATGGTTAAAATGGGAAATAATGAACTGATTTATCATGACATGCTCTACAAGAGATTCACTATTCAGGAAAATTTTCTGAAATATTTTCAAACGCGCGAAGTTCAAAGACTGAGAAGAATCTCTCAATCAGCAATCCCTCCAGTGTTTCAGTCTTTCAGCAATGCCGCCTCAAGATTTGAGCATTCTGTTGGTACTTTTTTTTTAGCTAATAAAATTTGCAAGATTAAAGATTTTTCTCATTTAAAAGAAACATTGCCTTTAGCAGCTTTATTTCATGATATAGGGCACCCTCCTTTTTCACATTTGTCCGAGGATATTCAGCATGAATTGACTAAGAAAGATCACGAGCAGTACGCTTATGATGTTCTTAAAGAAAACATCAAAGATATTCTCGATAATGAGGGGATCTCATTCAATGAAGTTACAAAGCTTATTGAAGGGAAATCTTGTGTCGGTGAAGTTCTCAATGGCTCGATTGATATTGATAATCTTGATAATGTTTTGAGGTTTGGAATAACAACTGGATTGACTGAAAGAATTTATGATCCTGAAAAAATCGCACTTAGTTTTAGGATAAAGAATGAGGAATTGAAAATATCACAGGCAATTCCAGAAATTCCTGATGAGATAGAAAAGTGGAGATAATGTAGAAAAATAGTTTACAGCTACATATACAGTGATGACAATTTAAGATCTGGAGTTCTTCTCAGAAAAGCGCTGGATATTGCTTTGGCTAATAAAAAAATAAATAAAAATTTTCTGAAGCTTGATGATTATGAAGCTCTTAAAGACCTTCAGAACTTTCCAGAAACTGAAAAGATAGTCTCTAGGTTATTGTTATGGAAGTTTCCTAAAAATATTTTGAGTGTTGTTATAAAAAGCCCTTCTGATGAGATAAAAAAACTTAGTGACTGGAAGTTCAGAATGAAAATTGAAGAGGAAATTTCTCATGATACAGGAACTGATATGACAGAGTTCGGAATTTTTTTCCAGAGAATGAAAACTGGCAGGAATATACATCTTAGTTATCTTGATGAAGATAATCCTGATTTAGATGATAAAAGTATGAAAATAAGCAATGGAAAAGATGAAGAATCTGATTGGATATTGACTGCTTATTCTTACAAGAACCATGATAAAATCAGATCAAAGCTTGAATGTATTGACGGCATATCTGAATGTGTTAAGATTAATGAGGGGTTAAAAAGATAAAAAATGATACTTTCTGAATTCTTGGAAAAAGTAAAATCAGGAGAGATTGATGTTCTCGAGCACATTCATAAAGTTCTAGAATATTCAGAGAAGCATGATGAGTATTTTAATGTGATCTCAAAAGATCTTGCACTTGATCAAGTTGAAGAATTAAAGAAAAACAAGAGTAATCATAGCAATGAGTTTGAGTTTTCTCTTTTTGGAGTTCCAATTTCTGTGAAAGACAATATCTGCGTTAAAGGAATTGAGTCAAGAGCAGGAAGCAAAATACTTTCTGGCTACAAGACATTATTCAATGCTGTGTCAGTTGAAAAATCAATAAACAGCGGAGCTATAATAATAGGCAAGGCATCTCAGGACGAGTTTGGTTTTGGAAGTTTCAACACTAATGTTGGAATAGACTTCAAGATTCCGAGAAATCCAATCGATGATGAAAGATGTACAGGAGGCAGTTCAGGCGGTTCTGCTGGCTTCACAAAAATAATGGAAAAAGGAAGATCTGAAAAGAACATGATCCATCTTGCAATCGCCGAGAGTACAGGAGGATCTATTGCATCTCCTTCCAGTTATTGCGGTGTTTTTGGATTGACTCCTACTTATGGTCTCGTATCCAGATATGGTTTGATAGATTACGCAAGTTCTCTTGACAAAATTGGAACAATGTCTAATCACTCAGAAGATGCTTTTGTGCTTCTTGATATTATTAAAGGAAAAGATGAAAATGATAATACTTCAGTTGAAATTTTTAAGAATAAAAACAAAAAAGAAAAACAAAGCAATCCTGAAAATTTAAATAAAGTAAAAAAAATTGCGATAGTTTCAGACTTCATGAATCTTGCTGATGAAGAAGTTTCTAAAGAATGCTGGAATGCTATCAAGAGATTAGAGAATAATGGAATTGATTATGAAAAAGTCATCCTTCCGATAAACTTAAAGTATAGTATTCAATCTTATTATATCATTGCAATGTCTGAAGCCAGCACTAACCTTGCGAAGTTTTGCGGTATGAGATACGGTCAAGAATCAAAACTCGAAGGAAATTTCAATCAATATTTCTCCAAGATAAGATCAGAGAATCTGGGAAATGAAGCAAAACGTCGAATTATACTAGGAACTTTTGCAAGAATGGCGGGCTTCAGAGATGCTTATTATATTAAAGCGATGAAAGCAAGAACTTTGATAATTCAGGAGTATAAGAAGATATTCAAAGATTTTGATCTTGTTGTTCATCCTACAATGCCTAATATTGCTCCAAAATTTTCAGAAATAAAAAAATTCACGCCGCTCCAAGAATATTCTATGGATGTCATGACTGCAGGATGTAATTTAGCAGGACTGCCTCATCTTTCCATCCCAATAAACAAAGGAAACAGTAAAAATAAAGAGATGCCTATTGGATTATTAGCAACAGCAGATCATTTTTCAGAGGAGAAACTGAGATTTGTTGGAAATATGTTTGATGAGGATTGAGATTTGTCGATTATAAAACGAAAGATTTTTATACACGTGGTACATATTAATACCACATGGTAGAAAAAACAACCGATAATATCTTTAAAATATTAAAGTTGTATAGATCAAATTATTCAGCTGAATATCATGTAAGAGAAATAGCAAAATTACTTAATAAAAGTCATGTCACTCTTTTGCCCCACATTGAATCTCTTAAAAAAGAAAATATTGTGAAAACTAAAAATGTGGGAAAAAATAAGATGATTTCATTAAATCTTGATAACGTATTAACTAAAGATTATTTAACAACTTCAGAAATCATGGAAAAGATAAAATATTTAGAAGAGGTATATATTATCAAAAAAATAGTTTCAGAAATACATAAAATTAAAATCCAAGGAACCTTAGTTCTATTTGGATCATATTCAAAGAAAAATTTCAAAGATGACAGTGATATTGATATTTTACACATAGGGAGTATATCCTCTAAAGATATAGATAAAATAAAAAAGATTGGAAAAATCTATGGAAAAGATATTAATATAAAAAATTCAACAGAAGAAACCTTTGAAAAAGGATTAAGAAAAAAAGATGCATTGATAATGGAAATATTAAAAAATCATGTCATTCTTCAAAATCATGAATTTTTCATAGACGCTTTATGGAGGTATTTCGATGAAACCAGACTATGAAGACTCAAAAAATCATATTTTATGGTGTCTGAATCAAAAAAGAGGCATTGAAATTGAAGATCCAAACAATGATCTTTGTAAAGCATATATCAGAAAAGCAAAAAGCGCCCTCAATATGCTTTTATCTGCAATTGAAAAAGATGAAACTGATTGGATTGCTGCAACTTCTTACTATTCAAGGTATTTTGCTTTTTATGCATTATTAAAGAAATGCGGAATAAAATCAGAAATTCATGAATGCACCATATCATTGATGGACTTTTTGTTTGTTAAAGAAAAAACCATAGAAAAAGAATTTTACGATTATTTTAAAAAAGCAAAAATATTTCGCATAGATGCACAATATTACGTTTCTGATGAAATGGATGAAGCTGAATTGAAAGATAACGCACGCACTACTTCTGATTTTCTTTTGAAAATGGAAGAAATAATTGAAAGAATGGATGAAAATAAAATAAATAAATTACGCAATAAAATTATTGATTTGAAAATAAAAAATGAAGATGATTAAAACATGAAATTCGTTCAAGGAAAAATAATTGAGGAATTTGAAATCGAGAAAGCTGGGAAAAAACATATAATAATTTTTAGACTTCCAAAAATTAGCGATGCAGAACAAGCTAAAAAAAATCTTGATAAATTAGTGGATGAAGATGCATTGATTTCAATTGTCAAGAAAAAGACTTTGGCTGAGGAAAAAGAATGGATTAAAGGAATGCTAAAAGATATCAAGAACAAAAAGTGCGTCTCTCTTATGTGCGAGATAAATGGAAAGCTTGCAGGAGGAGCAGGAGTTGACAGCAAAAAAGAAGGAATGTCTCATGTTGGAATAATAGGGATTGCACTGCAAAAAGAAGCCCGAGGTCTTGGAATTGGCACAAAACTTTTAAATTCAATAATGAAACTTGCAAAGCAAGAATTAAAAACTGAAATAATTGAACTGCATTACTTTAAGGGAAATCCTGCTGCAAGATTATACAAAAGACTTGGCTTTACTGAAGCAGGAGTTTTTCCAAATATGAGAAAGAGAATTTTCAATGGAAAAGGATCAAGCAAAAGGAAAGTCGAATATCATGATCAGATTATAATGTCTAAGTTTTTGTGAGATTAAAAAATAAAAAAATAATCAAAAGAACATATCAATAAAATAAATAATCAAAATGACACACAAAATCAAGATTGGACTGGAGATTCACGCTCAGCTTAATACAGATAGTAAAATATTCTGTTACTGTGCAACTAATTCAACTAAAGCAGATAAAGAAAATGACGAGCCAAACACTAGAACCTGTAATATCTGTTTAGGGATGCCTGGCTCTAAGCCTTTAATGAATGAAAAAGCATTGAGATATGCGGTCAGAGTTGCTAAATCATTAAACTGCAAAATAAATGAAAAAACCTTTTTCTCTAGAAAAACTTATTTTTATCCTGATCTTGCGAAGAATTTTCAGATAACTCAGTTTGAAGCCCCTATTGGTGAAAAAGGAGAGATTTTCGGAGCTGAAATAACTAGAGTTCATCTTGAAGAAGATCCTGCTTCCATAATTCATCCTGCAGGAATTGAGAAATCAGAATATGTTCTCGTAGATTATAATAGATCCGGAATACCTCTTGTTGAAATAGTAACTGAACCGTGCTTTCACTCACCTAAATCTGCATGCGAGTTTCTTGTGAAATTAACCAATCTTCTTAAGTTTATCAAAGTGTTTGATCCCAAAAAATTGACAATAAAGGCAGATACGAACATATCTGTTCATGAAACTAACTTTACCAGAGTTGAAATAAAAAATATTGGAAGTGTCCAAGATATGAAGTCTGCCTTGAACTATGAAATTTCAAGACATATAGAAGCTGCAAATTCTGGCAGAGAATTAAGAAAAGAAACAAGATCATGGGATTCTGAGAATAATAAGACAATATCTTTGAGAGATAAGGAAGATGAAGATGATTATGGATACATCTACGAGCCTGATTTATTGTTGTTCAATATAACTGAGATTGCTGAATCTGAAAGTA
>CAZDUE010000046.1:10302-10690 GCA_964508575.1 uncultured Methanosarcinales archaeon | reverse complement strand
TCAAGCAAAGTTTTATCAATTGAAATTCTTTTTTTAAGTCTGCCTTCGCTTTCAGCTTTTTTAAGCGTTAATCCTTTTTCAAAACTTTCTTTTGACAAAAAGTAAAGATCATCAAAATTTACAATATAATCTTCAGGATCATTAAAAACTCTGAACTTATTGTTAATAGAATCTTCTTGTTCAACACAAAATATCTTTAATTCCTGAAAATTGGTCGCAACAGCAAAAGGAATCCTTGCGCCGACGTGCATGTTTTCGCGCTCCCTCCTGAAAACGGGATGCTCCTGCTCCCGCAATTGCAGGTATAGGTCGCCTTCCCTCCCGCCGGAAACGCTGCCCTTCCCCTTCAGCCTCAGCGTGAAGCCGTCGAACGCGCCCTCCGGTATTT
>CAZDUE010000046.1:0-10292 GCA_964508575.1 uncultured Methanosarcinales archaeon | reverse complement strand
GGTCGCAACAGCAAAAGGAATCCTTTTAGATAAAGCATAAGAGATACTCTGCTTATAAGCTTCTTTTTCTAATGAAACTCCAACTTTCTTAACTTCAAGAATAAAAACAATCTTATCGCCAATACAAAAATTATAATCCGCAAAACCTAACTTACCATCTCTGCTTGTTTTTGCTCTTTTTTCAAAGTCGTTTTTAGACCATCCAAGAATTTCAAATAATGGCTCGATCAATTTAGTCTCAGTATTAGCTTCGCTCTCTTTTCTATATCTTTGCTCGTTAAGTCTGAAATCTTGAATCAAATTATGAATCTTAACCTTTGCAACATCTCTGTCAAGCACCATATTTACATGAAACTCAAAATTCGTATTTAAATATTTCCTACGCTAAAACTACTCTGAAATAAAAAGCTTGTTTTCTAAACGTTAATTCATGAAGATGTCTCCTGATGTTTCATGGATAGTGATTGGAAATTTGAGAAGAAGAGTAATCAAATCTTTAGAAAAGCCAAAAACAGCTACGGTTTTAGTAAAAGAACTAGATTCCCATAGAAGTACGGTTAGTGAAGTATTGAATCTTATGGCAAAGAAAGGCCTTGCAGAATGCCAGAATTCAGACGAACCTTACAATAGATATTATTCTCTTACAAAGAAAGGAATTAAACTCGCTGAAAAACTTCAAAAGTATTCTTAAAAAGATAATTTTATATACTTTAAGATTTATATTAGATATTGTACCAACTACTAGGGAGTTCGTTTGGTTAAATTCCAGAAGGGCAAACTAGGGTAGCGGCACTCTGGGTAGTGTCTATTGGTATATTACAGGTAAAACCATTTGAACAGTGTACCTTGAGGTGCACGACAAAGAGTTTCAAATGGTTCTGTTCTTTTACCATAAATAATCGATTTCTTGCTCTATTTTTATAGCTTCAATGAATCTGGAATTTTCATCATCAGAAAACTTTTATAAATCTCTCAGATATTCTCAGAACATGGCTGTATATATCAAAACAATGGGCTGTTCCGCGAACCAGTATGAGTCAGAAGCAATGGCTGGTTTGATTAATGAGAAAGCAGATGCTCTTACAAGTGCAGAATCTGCTGATACTTTATTAGTTAATGTTTGTACTGTTAAAGGCAATCATAAGGCAATTGCAGAAATTAAAAAATTAAAATATAAATTTCCAGAGAAGAAATTAATAGTTACGGGTTGCATTACTAAAGAGTTAATTCCTGAAGTTCAAAAAATAGATTCTAATGCTTCATTTCTTAATACTCATAATATTCATAGGATAAATGAAGCTCTTGAATCTGATATTCCTTTGATGATTCTTGATAAAAAGCCAGAATCAAAAGTTGATCTTCCAGTAGTTAGAACAAATCAATTAATAGGAATTATTCCAATATTGAATGGTTGTCTGCATGCTTGCACTTATTGTTCGACAAAATTAGTAAAAGGGTCTTTGAAGTCTTATCCAATGAAAGATATCATAGGAAAATCAAAACATTATGTTCGAGAAGGAGTAAAAGAAATCTGGTTGACTTCTCAGGACAATGGTTGTTACCATGTTGATTTAGACAGAAAATACTCGCTGCCAGAATTAATGAATTCAATTGCAGATATTGAAGGTGATTTCCAGATAAGAGTTGGAATGATGAATCCTAATCATGTTCTTAAAATTTTAGATAAATTAATTGAAGCTTATGAGAGAGATAAGATATACAAGTTTATTCACATTCCTATTCAGGCAGGAAATAATGAAATTCTTAAAAAAATGATCAGGAATTATAAAGCAGAAGACTACGAATATATTGTTAAAGAATTCAAAAAGAAGATTCCTGAGATGACTATTGCTACAGATATAATTTGCGGTTTTCCTTCTGAGAGTGAAGAGCAATTTGCAGATACTGTCCAAGTAATAAGAAAAACAGAGCCGGACATTATTAACATCTCACGATATGCAAAGCGTCAAGGAACTTTGGCTGCTAAGATGTCTCCTGTCAAGAGCGAAGAGATAAAGAAAAGAAGCACGATCGTTACAAATCTTCTTGAACAAGCAGGATTGAAACGAAATAGAGAATGGATTGGCTGGAAAGGCAGAGCTTTAGTCAATGAAAAAGGAAAAAACAATACAATGATCTCTAGAAATAACTCGTACAAGCCAATTGTATTGCATGAGAAAGTAAATATGGGAGACTTTGTCAATGTGAAAATAACAGGAGCTACGAGTTATTATCTTATTGGAAAAATTTCTTGAATTGGCTTGTCTTCTATTTTTATGAACTTAAAGACCTTATCATTTTTCCTTACTTTATCTTTGATCTTCATAGTGAATACTTGACCTTGCTTTGCATTGTTTGAGCTTTTTCCATCAATCATTATTTCTTCAAGTTTTTGCCTGAACCAGCCAGTTGTATCTCCTGAAAATCCAATGTCTTCAGTATCTTTAATTTCTGATTTTTCAATTTCAATTTCAGCTACTTGGATGTTTGAAAAATAATTCAGAACTTTTCCAATTTGTTCTTTTCTTTCTACTGCTTTACTGCCATAAGCTTTGGACCATGAATTGATAGGAACTCCCATATAGAACCCATTTGATAATCCTCGATTGTAAACTTTTGATAATTCATTTTTAAGTTCTTCTTTTACTTCTTGATTGTACTTTCCATTTAACACAGCATCAATAGCTCTTCTATAGCATTTAGTTGTTGTATAAACATAGTCAGGAGATCTTCCTCTGCCTTCTATTTTAAGAACATCAATTCCATTGTTTATCAATAAATCAACAAATTCTACAGTGCATAAATCTTCAGGGCTCATAACATGATTATTTTCTAAGATCATTTCTTTATTTTCTTCCATATCAATAACTTTGTATGATCTTCTGCAGCTCTGCAGACAAGCTCCTCTGTTTGCTGAAGAATTAAACTCAAAAAGACTCATGAAACACCGTCCTGAGACTGCAATACACATTGCTCCGTGGGCAAAACATTCTATTTCTAAATGTCGTCCATGAGGTCCTTTAAGATTGTCTTCAATTATTCTTGTTTTGATATATTTTATCTGCGGCAGTGTTAATTCTCTTGCAAGTACGATTCTATCAGAGAAATGAGATAAGAATTTTACCGCTTCATAATTTGATATGCTCATCTGCGTGGAAACATGAACTTCTATTCCTAAAGTATAAGCTTCCTGAATTACAGATAGATCAGAGCATATCACTGCATCGACATTGGAATGTTTAGATTCTTTCAATATTTCAACCATTTTTCTGGAATCATGGTCAAAAATTATAGTGTTTAAAGTTAAATAGCATTTTACTTTATTTTCATGGCACAGTTCTGCAACTTTTCTAATATCTTCTAAAGTGAAATTTTTGGTATTCAAAACTCTCATATTAAGATGATCAATTCCAAAATATACTGAATCACATCCTGCTTTTATTGCAGCATTCAAGCTTTCAAAATCTCCAGCAGGTGCTAATAGCTCGATTTTATTTTTATTTTGCATGTTCATCATGTTGGATATTCTAAGATTCCAGAGAGAGTATAAAAATCTATTTTAAAATATCTTAAGTTCATCGCCGACAATTATTAACTATTGTTAATGATGGATTTTGTGTTATCAGAAGTTCTAAAAGGCTTCCAAAAATTAATCAATAACAATTTATTATCTGAAGTGTTATTATGATAACATTAGGTTTATATTAATTTCTGATATGATTTTGAAAATGTTAAATGTCATAAATGTTGCGCAAGTAACGGGGGAATAAAGATGAATGCTTTACAATTCGATCAACCAGATAACCATGGAGTTTATGATTTAAGTCGAGGAGGTTATTTAGCAAGAAACGGTCATGTTTATGGAACTTTGATGGGCAGTTATGTTCCACCAAGACCAATTTTGTCAGAAGCTCAAAGAGCCGCTCAAAGAAGTATTGCCAGTATGGAAGAACAAAGAAATCTTGAGCTTATCATGCAAGATTCCGATGGAAGCAGTGAAATCGCCAGTTTAAGAAGTGGACGATTATATCAACTTCCTGTTCAGGAGCAACCAGACAAGTTACAAAAAGCTCATAGAGCTTAGTTTTTTTTCTTTTATTATCCTGATTTATTCTTCCGCAATATTTATATAACTGATTAATTCCTTTCTTGTTTATTGATTAATTAGTAAAAATAAAACGTTCGAGGTGGAATTATGGGAGAAGGATGCTGCGGAAGCAGTTTCGCAAAGATTGAGGAGAAAGGAAAGAAAACAGCAAAGGCTGCGAAGAAGTTAGAATCAAAAGAAGAAGATTGCTGCTGCTGTCATTGAGGGAAAAATGGCTAAACAAGTCATAGTCTTCTCTACAAAGACATGCCCCTGGTGTATCAAGGTCAAGGATTTCTTGAAAGAGAATAAAGTTAAATACCAAGAAAAAAACGTTGGCGAAGATGCATCTGCAAGGTCTGAGATGCTTGAGAAGTCAGGTCAATTAGGAGTTCCTGTTACTGATGTTGATGGAACAATAATTGTTGGATTTGACAGAGAAAAGCTAAAAAAAGCTTTAGGGCTAAAATAAAAGAAACTTGTGCTTGATTTTTTCTTTTTTATAATTCTAAGAAATAGAGCAAAAAAAGATGCAAAATGGACTTTAATAAAGAATCATTGAAACTTCACGAAAAGTATAATGGAAAATTAGAAGTTAAACTCAAGGTTCCTTTAAAAAACAAAAATGACTTGAGTACTTCTTACACTCCTGGAGTTGCTGAAGTTTGCAAAGAGATATCAAAAAACAAAAAGCTTGCTTATAAGTATACTATCAAGAATAACTCGATAGCTGTTGTTTCTGATGGCTCTGCTGTTCTTGGGCTTGGAGATATTGGTCCGTTAGCGGCAATTCCAGTAATGGAAGGAAAATCAATCTTATTCAAAGAATTCGGAAATATTGATGCATTTCCAATTTGTTTAGATACAAAAGATACTGAAAAGATAATAGAAACAATAAGATTGATTTCTCCTGTTTTTGGTGGTATAAACTTAGAGGATATTTCTGCCCCTAGATGTTTTGAGATTGAAGAAAAACTTCAAGATTTAGGAATTCCTGTGATGCATGATGATCAGCATGGAACTGAAGTTGTAGTAATTGCTGCTCTGAAAAATGCCTGCAAGGTCACTGGAAAGAATTTCAATGAATTAAAAATAGTAATCAACGGAGCAGGCGCTGCAGGGATTGCGATCTCAAGAGCGTTGCTTTGTCTTGATTCCAGCAAAAACATTTGTGATTCAATACATGAGCTAGTTTTATGTGATACAAAAGGAATTATTTCCAGAAATAGAAAAGATCTTAACAAGTATAAAGAAGAAATTGCAAAGTTCACAAGGCAAGATTCTGGAGTTTTAGAAGATGCTATGAGAGGAGCAGATATTTTCATAGGAGTTTCTAAAGCAAATCTAGTTAATGAAGAAATGATCAAATCAATGAATCAAGATCCAATAATTATTGCATTGGCTAATCCTATTCCTGAGATAATGCCTGATTTAGCAAAAAAAGCAGGAGCTTCTATTGTAGCCACAGGAAGAAGTGATTTTCCTAATCAAGTTAATAACTCCTTAGCATTTCCAGGAATATTTCGAGGGGCTTTAGATGCTCGAGCTGTTAGAATAACTCCTGAGATGCGTATTGCAGCTTCAAATGCTCTTGCTTCCTCACTAATCCCTAAAAAAGATCAAATACTGCCGACAATGTTTGATAAGAAAGTACATTCAAGTATTGCAAAAGCTGTCAAGAAGCAGGCAGAGGAGCAGGGAGTTGTTAGATATTAAGAAAAAATGACTAAGAAAGTATTTTATATTTAATAAGATTAAAAGCAGAAAAAGAGGTAAGCTAATGGCTTGGTTTGGCAGAAAATTAAGAGATACTGTTTTAGTAGTAATAGTGGGAGCTTCTCATTTAATTGGAGTATATTCTGGTTCTCTTCACAGAAATCTTTTCAATGATAAGCATGAGGCAGTTGCATTTGCTCAAAATAAAGATCAAGCAGTAAGATTAGTGAAGGAAGAAGAAGAGAGAATGAGAAAACAAGGATTTATTGTTAAGAAAGAAAATGTTCATCCTGTTGTTCTAGCTCGCAAGACAATTAATTTCAGAGTTTCTCATCATGTTCCTTATAATTACAGCAGAGTTTTTGATAATTCAGAATTGAATGAAGAGGGAAAAAATACTTTAATGAGATTGAATCAAGAACTAAGAGAAAAAATTGTCAGAGATGTTGTTAATGACATTCCTTCAGAATTCAGGCACACTTTAAGAGTTCAGACAGATGGTGCTTTTTCTGAAGATAGAATAAGGCAAGCTTACAAAGACGCTTTAAGAATAGTTCATGGAAGTGTAAATGTAAAACTAACTGGATACACATGTCATATGGGCGGATCAGAACACGGTCAGAATGAGAAACTTAGTTTATTACGAGCAACACATGCTGTTGGTTTTGTTGTTAATACAATAGAGCAAGTTTTTGCTCAAGAATTAGGCGCAAAAATTTCTGTTCACACAATGCCTCAAGGAAGAGGAATAAACATGAATAAGCAGTTTAAACCTTTGGTTTTGCTTGTTGTTTCTGAACTAAATAAGTTCAGTAATCAAACTATGCTTAAGCTTGATGGGAATAAAGTGTGGAGTAAAAATCCTCAATCAATGCAGAAGTTTGATACTGCTTTAAGATGGCTTTACAATCATAACAGGGGTGAGTATGATAAATTAAGACACCTTCTTAATCCATTGAGATATGTTGATATAGAATATGAAACTCAATTAGTTGTTGAAATAGATGGTTACAGATATGATCTTATACTTGATAAATCTTTTTCAGGTGATGAACACATGAAGGTAGATGATCCTTCTTTTGTACAAAAACAAATTGTTCAAGGTATTCGTCCTGATCCTAATCCTCATGGTGGATCAGAAGGAATTGGAGGAAGTAAAAGAAGTATTAATTTGCCACCTGATCGAACAACTTCAAGTAATAACACAAATAGAATTTTAAGAGAAAGAATGATTGCCTCATCAAGAGGAATTGACCGTCGGGGCTATAGTGGTCCTAATATTCCAAGGCATGAAGCTGGGAGAGGAGCTCCAAAGAGCGGGAGAAGTCTAGGAACTAAAAAGCAAGGAGGCAGATTCTGATTTTTTCATCTTTCAACGCAAACATTTAAATAATAATCTTCCAATAATAGTGAAATAAGCATTATGCTGATAAAAAAGGTGAACGAAAATGGTTGCAGGAAGATGTATGAAGTGTAAAGGCGAAGTCGAGATTAAGGATGCAAAAGAAGTAGTCATGAAGAATGGTATGAAAGCTGCTAAAGGAACTTGCGGTAAGTGCGGAACCAAAGTCTTCAGAATTCTTGGAAAAGCTAAGTAATCATTGGTTATTTTTTTATTTTTATGATTTTTTTTCAAATAATTGTAATTTTACAGTATAATAATAAAAAATTAATAAAAACGAGCTCAAATATTCTCCCATATTTCTAATGCCTTGTCTATCATTGAAATTGGTTGTTTTCCTCTGACAGTCTCTATTTTTGGAGCTAAATCATAGCTGGGCATATTAAAGTATTTATTGAGCACTTGTATCTGCTTGTTTGTTGATTTAGTCAGATCATCGACATCTTTTTTAACTTCATAAAGAGAATTGTGAAGCTTAAAATTCATTTCAATGACTGAGCTTATTCCAGTAAAATAAGTCTGAACTTCTAAAGCTATTTTTGCATATGACAAAGCACATCTCACTCCTTGAGAGCTCATAATTATTATGTTCTGAGTGCATTCTTTTGCATTAGTATAGAATTGGCATAATCCAGATAGTCCAACTATGTCAGTTGCTATATCATCCATTTTTAACTGTAAATCAAAAAGGTCTGATTTTATTCCTGATAACTCGCGTTCAATTGCTCTTTTAACAGTTCTCTCAGTAATCTCATTTTTTGTTTTATTATGTAATTTTACTAAACTGCTTATGTATTTGTCTTCTTGACTTGCAAGAGAATTTTTATCAGGATCAATATATCTGAAATTGCCTGATTCCAGTCTTGATTTAAGAAATTCGGTTTGTTGAGTCCAATTATCTCTCATTTTTTTGAGATCATTGAGCTGAGATCCAAGTTCATCTATTTTGTCAATGCTTTGCTCGTAGCTAGTTTGCAATTCAGAGTCAGCTTGTCTGTAATTAAGGATCATTGCTTCCAGATCCTGAATTGCCATTTCAAGAGTGTTTATTTTCTGTTCTCTTTTAGAGATAAATGGCTTGTTTAATATCCAGCTTATTATTTTCTCAGTTAAGCTTCCATCAACCATCTGTTTTTCCATTCGAGAATAAGTATCTAATTTCAGAAAGTCTCTTTTGAAATTATTAAGGTATGCTGGAACAAGCTGGACTTGGATTATTTCATTTTCTTTTTTGAAGATTCTTCCTCTTTTTTGTTCATAATCTTCAATTGAAGAAAGAGCGCTTTGTGATCTCCACATTTCAATTACCTCCAAACACGTTTTTATAAAGAATCAATATTCTTGCAGCCATATTTTGAAAAATTCCTTTTATTGTTGAGGAATTCTCTTCACATAATCCAATTATTCTGTATTTTTGATTTCCAAGTTGAAATTTATCATTCAATGGTTGAGTATTAGATCCAACTGTTATGTAAGTCTCAATTCCTCCAGGAGCATCTATAAGTACTTTTTTCACTTCCACATATCCATCAATGAATCCAGGAGCTGCTTTTCTTCCTGAATATTTATTCCAATAGACTTTTTCTTCAAGTTTTTGCGAGAATTCTAAAAATTTTTGATCATGTTTTACTAGAACTCCTCGATCATCAGTTTCTTTAAGAAACGAGTTGATTCTGTATTCCATATCTCCTAAATTCAATGGCTCTGCTTGTATTTCTAAAGATTGTCCTGTTGTGAAGTTATGCAGGTATGGCTTATTGTTTTGATAATCTATTTTCATATGATGTGCTCCAGGATTTCGCATTCCAAAAGTCAAGTCGTCAATCTTTTCTTTAGTTGAATATCCTAAGAGCATTGAACCTATTACTGTGGCAGCAATGATTTTTTTCATACTAACACCCCAAGAATTCGCAATACTTCTATGTATTAACGGCTTAATATAGGTTGCTGAGAATTTTCCGGAATAATTTCGAGTTTATTAGAGAATCAAGTATATTTTCAGGAAAAATAAATGCTTCAACTAAAAAATTCGAAAAAAATTCAAATAAATTGAAAATAAAAAATTTTATTGACTGGGATTTTTATCCCTGCAATTCAATCCTTGCTTCCTTCCCAAGGTCATATCCTACTTGTCCAAGTGCTTGGTTCAGAGCATTCAGGTCTAAAGATGGGAAAAGTACGGGATTGAATTCTTTCAAAAGGTCTTTTTTAGAAGGAATTTCCTTATAAAATTCTTTCAGTACATATTCTGAATTAATAATGTTCAAATCATCTTCAGTTAAAGTTTTAGGTTCGTATTCTGGAAGAACTTCACCGTTTAAAGCCAGCTTGAAAGTTCTCAATGATTCAGGATCACTTATTTGTTTGGCTTTAACTGTTTTTATTCCTTGAGATTGAAGCCAAACATTAAGTCCTGATTCGTAGATTCTTGTATTAAGTCTTGCTAAATTTGCTAAAGCTTCATGATATCTTTTATATAATAAATGTGTATCATGCTCTGTACTTCTTGCTTCTCCTCTTAATCCTTGCATGAATATTTGATAAGTACCGTTATCAAATGGAACTTGTTCGCTTTCTAAAGTTATGTTATAATCTCGAGCAATTGCTACTCTGAATCCTAGATTGTAAGCTTGTCTGGACCCTTTTGAACTAGTTAATATCAAATAATCCCCTGCCTTTGTTTTCTTGGGGTAATCAAAAGAATCAAAACTTTCAATTCCAGGAGTTTGTAAGTTTGCTCCTTTTATGAATCCAGTCATTGCTTCTAATTGTGATAAAACTGTTACATCTCCTTCTATTCTGTGAGATTGCATGAAACTTTCCAGTCCAGAATTATATCCGTGTTCAAAGGATGATTTATCTAATGGTCCTGGAGCTGTGCTTAATGCAAAAATATTATCACTTAAAAACGGAAAATAATCTTTAAGTTCAGGAGCTTTTCCTTCTTGTCCTAAAGCTTGACCTCTTTTATATGATTCATCTTCTTGTAAAAGTATTCTCTTGATGGAAGGAAGATCTAAACTTTGTAGATCTAATGCTGAAAGATCTAGTGTACTTAAGTACACTTTCTAGCTAATAATAGATTAT
>CAZDUE010000045.1:0-10724 GCA_964508575.1 uncultured Methanosarcinales archaeon | reverse complement strand
ATCTGACTGGTTTAGCATGTTTGCTTTTTTTGATACAGCGCTAATTGGTACAGCTATCAGCAACTTTTCAATATCACCTTGTGATTGAAAAAATAAAAAAAGTTCATTCTATTTATGCTGCATTTGTTCTTGTGTATGCATTGTATTGAGGCATGACATATGAAGGGTTTGCGCGCATTTCACTTAAAGCATTTATACTTGCGATTTGAATTCTTGATTCTAGTTCGTTTGGGCTGAGTATTCTTGTTCCTTCTCTTGCGATTGGATAATATCCTGTTCGGGGATTAATTTTAAGAGTGATTCCTCGAAATCCTTCATCAAACAAATCCGGGTTTATTGATCTGATTAATCCAACAGTAAGTTTTTCAACTGTCTGGTATTTTGGGACCATAGCAATATCTTTTCGTGTTTCATAAAAGAGATTGTGCACCCCGTCTATTTTTGATCCGATTTGGGCTCCGATGATTCTTCCATCTCTCAATTGTAATTCAAATCCTTGGTATTCTGATAAACGATAAGGAGATAATCCTTTTGCTGATAAGACTTTTTTTAATTCGATTTCACCATTTGGGTTTCTTAAGTATTCATCCAGATTAAGTCCTGCTAATTTTTGATCTAGGTCTGCCATTCGTATGTCATGATTTCCTTTAGCTCCTTTTCCTCTGAAAAATCTGAATTCAGGATTTTCAAGAGTCATTTCTGATTCAGAGGGAAGTCTCCCTATTGCTTTGATTCCTCTTAAATTTTCATCATATCTGTTGAATTGATATGACATATTTCTTAATTCATCAGCGTTTCCTGTGAGTATTCTTGATGATGATCCAGACTTGCCTCTGTTGATATTTTGAATGCCTATCATTTTTGTTAAAGGTATGAATACTGTCAAAAAAGAATTTATTTCATGCATATCTAAATTGTAAGGAGGGCTAGTGACTGTATCTGCAAAAAATTGGAATGTTTCATATAATGCATCGAAATTTTCTCTCGTTGTTGAATTCAAATTTTGTTTGAGCCAAGTTACTGATTTTTCATCAGTTTTTGTTATCATTCCAATTACATTCTTGAGTGTTTCAGGGTCTTGTATGATTACAGTTGCAGACAATTCCAGATATTGGTTTAGTACTTGTCTGAAGAACGGTTGATATACATTGTAATGATCAAAGTTTTTATCAACTTCAACAAGATCTAATAATTCAGGTATGAATCCTGATGTTGCTAATTCTTCTAGTCCTGCTTTTTTTTCTTCTAATGTGTTTACTCGAGAAAGAACTCGCGCATAAGCTTCTCTGCTTTGTCTATTTTGTTGTGATATTTTAGGAATATCTTCAGAGTTAAATGTTTCTAGAAATGCTTGGTTTTTTAAGTTTAAATCAGTTAAATGATTACTTGATTGAGTTGATCTGAATAATTGAGCTGGGGGTTCAACTAATAACTCTGCTCGTTCTAACGCTAACATTATATTACCTCTTTTTTTATGGTTTTAGTTAATTTTGGCTTAATAACTGCCAAAACCTTCCAAATTCTCTACACACCAGTATACTAATGAAGCTACTGATATATAAAGCTTGTGGTCGGGTATGGTGAAACATTTTTAAGCAGTTCTGTTTAAAGAAACAAGGTTATTTTAAGCTTTTTAGGATTGAAAGATTAGAATTTAAACAATTTATTCCACAATACTTCCAGTAATACTGCGAAGCATGTGCTTATCTACTTGTACATTAACAAACTTTCCGAGCTGATGACGATCATGAATCCCAATTACTAAAGGGTAAGTTCCTATTTGCCTTCCGAATGTTGTTTTTCCATCATAAATCTCTAGTTTAACATCTTTCATAATTGTTCCAACTGGAAGAACTCGCGCAAGCATTTTGTTATCAATTTCCTGCCGTATTTGATTTCTCCATTTCCAATAATATTTTTTATTCTTCTTCAAATATTTTGGTCCTACAACTTTTGTCAGTATAGTATTAGCAAGTAAAGTAACCTGACGAATATTTATACGTCTGAGCAAATATCCTTTATCCATTATCTCTCGTAAATACTGCATATTTATTTCATGTGTTTCTTTGCTCTCCTTATTAAGACCGAATATTATGTTTATTCCAGGAATGAATTTAGGAAGCCCATTATCTCCTCGAACAGCTCCGTACTTGTTTATTATTTCAACAGCTTTCATTGTCAGATCAGGACGGCTGTTAAGATTGTTTGCAGTGCAAACTTTTTCATCAAAGCTTTCAACACCAAATGCGGCTATATTTCCCGCAGTACAATATTGAACAATGAGTTTTGTAATCTCAATGCTTTCTGGATATTTTGCAACAACACTAGGATCTACATTGTCAATGTGCAAGGTCTTTATCTCAGGACAAATATCTCGAATTCCAGAAAGCATCTTTCTTATCTCTTCAACATTTCTATTTTTGTAAGAATAAAAGCAAGTTTGTTTTCCAATCCTAAAATGTCTAGCCCCTAAAGAATACAAAAGCTTGACTTCTTCAACAATATCTTTTACTTCGCGAAACATAACAACTTTTCCTGGCTCTACGCAAAACCAGCATTTTCCATGGCTTGAACATCCTCTTCCTGTTTCTATCTCAATCATAGAATCTGGAAATTGAGGATGCTGTTTTATAATAAAAGCTCCTTTTAAAGAAAGTTCTGACGTTTGGTGAAAAGGTCCTTCGATTCCTAAATAATTGAATTGCATTTCATCATAAAATTCTGATTCGAATTTCTCTGCTTTTTTTCCGCCTTCTAGGCGAGATCCTTGCTTGCTGGCAGAAGGTCCTGTTAGTATTTTTTTAGCTTTTGAATTAATCTGATCATTCTCAGTAAATCTTTCAAGGATTTTAGTTATCTCAGGAAGTGTTCCTGGAAGTGCTGATAAATATTTTCCAGGAGTGTGTATTCCTGCATTTACAATTATATTATCTGCCTTTTCAAGAATTTTTAGAACCTCTTTCCAGTTTTTAGTTAAATTATAAACACGAATGTCTGTCTTGTTCGAAATTTTTGTCTCAGGAATTTTTCCTTTGTAGAAATGCCACAATCTAAGATCATCGATTGTCAAATATTTTATCTCGTTCTCTTTATTTCCTTCAAGAATTAAAGCGCCTGCTAAATGCCTTGGATAAGTTCCCAAATAAGGAGGAACTCCAAGGCCTGATGGTTCATCTGTATAGCAATCAATAATAACTTTCATGAGTGGAAGAAAATCATATCGGTTAAAAAGCTTGTGTAAATTTGAGTAAATAAGTAACAATAAGGTGGTAAAAATAAAAGATATCTTGTGAAAAGTTTTGAATGAAATAATCCAAGCTTCAGGAATGTAAGTAGTTACAAATAAGCGAAATAATTATATATCAAGAAAAAATCCCCTGTATTTATGGATACTGCAATTTCTGATAGCGCTAAATTTTTAGGTGCAAGAAGTTTAGAACAATTGATGGGAGAATTGCCTGAATTAAAGCAAAGTCCTCTTAGTTCTAAAGATCCTGTCTACGCAGTTGATATTGCATTGGCATCTTCAAGAATTAGTTATAATGTTTATACTCCAACTAGATTTAGGAGTTCAGATAGCGCATCAGGAGCTAATGAGCTTGAACAAAAATCTCAAACATCAGATTCATTTGACACATTTCATGCAGGTTATGTTTTTGGATTTCATAGAGAACACGGAATTTTCATGGCAAGAAAAGCTTTGCTCGATTCTGAGGGAAGGCCTTTTACAAATTCATTTAATATTCATGGAAGATACATTAAACTTTCAGATTTCAGATTATACAATAGGGCTGTGTCATTGCGAGATTTAAATTTAGACGATTCATTAGAAAATTTAAATTTAGAAAAGATAGATCCTGATAAGTTAAATCAGCGGATTCCTTTATTAACAGTAAATATTTTTGATCCTATCACTAAGACCCATGAATTTTATGCTGTGGAAATTGCTGCTATTACTCATCAAGATAAATTTGAGCCAGATGCTTTAAGTTCTTTTTCAAGTGTAGCTCATGTTTTTGGTTATGATAAAAATAATAATCTTGCTGTAGCGAGAGATACAGTGGCTGATAAACAATTCAGATTAGCTCCTAAGAATAATGGAGGCAGTATCTACATGAGAAGTATTCAAAGTTACAGAGTTATTCAAACATTAAGAACTCCTGATTCATAAATGCATGAATTTCATAAATGCATGAATCATTAAATAAAATTTAAAAAATTCCAAGTATTCTAAGAAAAATTAATATATAGAATGATTCCCCTGTTTTTTTTATGACATTAGCAGAAAAAACAGTCAAACTTTTTAATCCCCTAGTTATTGATGTGATGACCAGAACAAAATTAGGAATGTCTCTTTTTGAAAGATTAAGCAGGCAATATATTGCTGGGAATAATCTTGAGCAGGCTTTGGCTAAGATAAAAGATTATTGGCAGCAAGGAAGATATTCAACTTTTGATATTTTAGGTGAAGCTTCAGAGACTGAAAGTGCTGCAGAGGGTTATGTTTCAGCATATCTTTTGATGTCAGAAATGCTTGATTCTAATATTTCTGGAAGTCCTGGATCTGTCACGATTTCTGTAAAGCCAACATGCATTTGTGTTGTAAATAAAGATCACACAGAATTATTGGATCAAGGATCATTAAAGCTTACTCTTGAATTAATGGTTGAAAAATCAAAGGTGCCCATAACTTTAGACATGGAAGATCATAACTGGACTGATATATCTTTAGATGCTGCTCATCATTTATGGAACCATAGTTATGAAAATTTCGGGATTGTTTTACAATCAAGACTTAATAGGACTGAATCTGATATTCAGAATTTAATCAAATCGGATTATAGAGTTCCAAAAGAGAGTATCAGAGTCCGAGCTTGCATTGGTATATATCTTGAGCCGAAAGATATTGCGACAAATGACAAAGATGAAGCTAAAAAAAGATTAATAATCAATGTGGAAAAAATGTTCAACGCAGGGATTTATATTGAAATCGCAACTCATGATTTATTAGTTGTCAATCGAATTCAAGATATCATTAAAAGAAAAAACATTCCTGCAGATAGGTTCGAGTTTCAATTCTTGAAAGGTGTTCAAAATGCATACAATATTGAGAGAGAATTAATGGATAAAGGATACAAAGTCCGATATTATATGCCTGCAGAAATCAAAACAGGAGATGGACTGCCTTATATGATAAGAAGATTGAAAGCAAATCCTGATATGCTGACCTTAGGAGCGGTTAATTTTGCTCAGATGGCTTTTGAAAGAATCAACCCGAGAAGATATCATGCTAAAACGTCATCTTAACTTTCCAATTTCTGCTTTTTCCGAGAGTATTGCTGAATTTCCAGATTTGTCTTCTATTATTATCTTGATTTGTTCTTGTCCCCATAATACTTTGTTTATTTTCTTAAGAAGATTTTTTGCTTTCTTTTTCGCATCTGGCTCTTCTTCGCTTTCATAAGAGGACTCAAGTATTTTTTTGACCCTGCTTAATACACCTTCAATGTTAGTGATGTATCCATTTGAGCTTGGACCACTTTCAATGGTGATTACATGAGGAATTTTTATTGTTGCTTCACTTGATCTTATTACTCTGACGTGCATGTCCTTCTCATTTTCCACATTAAATGTTATTTTCACAGGATCTTTTTGCTCTGCACATTCAACATCTGATTTATGATATTTACAGCTTGTGCAGTCCATTGAGAAGACATATGTTTTTCCAAAAAAGGGAATGTCTCGTTCTGCTTCTGTTAGTGTTAAATTTTTCTCTCTGCAAATTGGACAGTCTTGTCCTTGAAGAACATCAGGAGCTTCTGCATTTTTTATGTCCTTGATTTCCTTTGATGCTTGTTTATTGTCTGTTTTTTCTGGCATTTTAAATCGAGTTATGTTTTTTGAATTTTTCAATGTTCTTTGCTAATAGTCGAGCATATATAAATATTTCGATGTTTTAGTAAAAGAAAGAAATGAAGCAAATCATAGTTGTCTTTTACTATTTAGTTTACGAATTTTAGCTTTTATATTTGTATGATTATTTAGTGCTGTCAGTATATCATATATTTCCATTGTGATTAAAATAATCTTTATCTGAATTATGATTCAGATGGTTGTACAGTACATTCAGATGCTTTGTCCTTTCTTTTGATACTTTTAAAGGCGTTTTTAAGAAACCTTCAAGCATTGTTTCAAATTTTTCCCCT
Organism: uncultured Methanosarcinales archaeon; assembly: GCA_964508575.1. Lineage (GTDB taxonomy): Archaea > Nanobdellota > Nanobdellia > Woesearchaeales > CAZDUE01 > CAZDUE01. The sequence continues at coordinate 4,518 of CAZDUE010000045.1, read as the reverse complement.
CCAAGATGATGAGGCACGATCACATAATCAGCTCCTGCATCGTACAGCTCAAGTGCTTCTCTTATTTGATTTGCTGTAACTATCACTCGAACATTTTTCCAAACTTTTACTTTTTTTATTATCAGCAGGTTATCATGATATTCAGGGATTGTGGAAACAACCAGTTTTGCTTTGCTTATTCCTATTGTTTCAAGAATCTCAGGATCAGAAGCATCTCCATAGATGTGAGGAATGTCCTTCTTAGAGAGTGCTTCTTCAGTATCTGGATCATAATCCACAACAATGAATGGTATGTTTGATTTTTTTAAAACTTGTATTATGTTGCTTCCTATTCTATGGTATCCGAAAACTATTGCATGATTATTTTCTTTAAAATATTTTATTTTATTTTCTTGAATGTCTTTTCTCTCGAAAAACGTGAGGTGATGTGATATTTTTGCATATATTGAATGGCTGTGCAGTATAAAATATGATGAAATGATTATTGTTATTACTGTAGTCATAGTTACAATAGAAACAACTTCTTTGCTGATGTAGCCCATGCCAAAGGCAATTGCAATCATGATTAACGAGAATTCACTAACTTGTGCTGAAGTTATTCCAGTCATGAAGCTGGTTTTCTTTTTGTATCCAAATAAGCTCATTAAGATTATTATGATGAGTGGATCAAAGAGTATTACAAACATTGAGAGTATTAAGCTTGGTATTAATATTTCTGAATTGAATGAAAGCCCCAGTGTTACTCCAAGTATTACGAAAAATACAGTTATGAAAAAATTTCTCAATGGTTTTATTCTGCTGCTTATCTCTAGGGAGTAAGGAGAGCTGGCAAGACTTAATCCTGCAAGAAACGCGCCTGTTTCAAATGAAAATCCAAGATAGTATGAAAGTATTGAGTAAAAAAAACACCAAGCTATTGATCCTAAAAACAAAAGTTCTTGATTTTTTGCAAGATCTCTGAATAGTAAAGGAACAATATAGATTCCTGAAATGATTGCAAAGCTGATTAAGAAAATTCCCTTGACTAAAAGGATCAGAGGTGTTAATCCTGGATTTGTTATTGATGCTGATGCTTCTGAGTTATTTATTCCTGCAAGTATCATTAAGACAATTATTGCAAGTATATCTTGAACTATTAAAAAGCCAATCGCTATCTTTCCATGCAGTGTATATAGCTCGTTTTTCTCTGAGAGTAATTTTACGACAATTATTGTACTGCTGAATGTGAGTGCGATTCCAATAAATAATGATTCGGTTGCTGAGAATCCAAGGTAAAGCGATAGTGCATTGCCTGCGAGAAATGCAAAAACAAATTGACCGATCCCAGTTATTACAGAGATTAGTCCAATATGTTTCAGTTCTTTTAAGTTAAGCTCAAGTCCTATTAAGAATAATAACAATGCAATTCCCAAGCTGGTCATTAGTTCTGTTGATCCTTCTGATTTTACAAGACCAAGTATGGGACCTATTATTAGCCCTGCAAAGATATAGGATAATACTAAAGGTTGTTTGAACTTGTTCAGTATCAATCCCACTATTACAGCGGCAATCACTATTATTCCTAATTCTAAGAACGTTGCAGACATTTTACCTCTTTTTTTACATATATTGTTGTAAAGCGTTATTTAAATCTTATTTAATGATTAACGTAATTTCTTTAATACAAAAGGGATTTCTTTAAGTAAATCAGTTGCCAATATTGATCCTTGTTTCTTTTTCAAATTATCTCCTGCTTTTCCATTAATATGACAGGCATAATATGCTGAGGTAAAAATATCATTTTTCTGCGCAAGAAAAGCTCCTGCAATTCCAGCAAGTACATCACCTGTTCCTCCAACAGTCATAAGAGAGTTTCCCGTTGTGTTCAGAATAATTTCATTCCTGAAAAAGACAATATCAACAGGGCCTTTCAGAAGAATTGCATTTTTTTCTAAGAAATTTCTGCATTTTTCTTGAACAAATCTTATTTTCTCAGCCTGATTTTCAGGAACGATGACTTTTTTCAATTCTAAATAGTTCATTAAAAAATACTCTAACTCGCGATGATGCGGAGTTATCATGCAGTTTTCCATTTTGTCTATTGAACTTCGCTTAAGAAGTTTGATGGCATCAGCATCAAGGACTATATCTTTTTTTCTGTCAACGACAAATTTATTCACAAAGTCAGATGTTTCTTTTCTAGTTCCTATTCCAATTCCAATAATCACAGAATCAAATCTTTCTGAGAATTTTAAAATTTCTCGAGCATGAAATTTTTTCAAATAATTCCCTTTCAGTTTTTGTGTTATTAAGTCAGGGCTTATTGTGTTCGCAACCCACGCTACTTTTTCAGGAGCTGCTATAGTTACCAGATCTGCTCCAGATCTTAAAGATACAAGTGCTGAAATTCCCGCAAGTATGGGAGATCCAACATAATCTTCAGATCCTCCTATTACTAGAACTCGGCCATTCTGCCCTTTATGGCTTGATCTTAATCTCTTTTTTAAATGAAACTTTGAAGTCATGTTCATAAATGAATTTATCGAGTGGAATGTTTTAAAGGTTTCGTCTTCTGAATATAGTAGCGGAAAGTGTCAATAATTATTTAAGCCCGCCACTATATATCTAAAAGACATACTTATTTGTATGATTATTTATGTCTTTTACTATATTTGTGACTAAAAGGCGTCTTTCAGAATTCATTTGAATTTTTTATCTAATTCTTCGAATGCTTTTTCTCCTGCTCTATGAAGTTCTTCATCTGTTGTTTTCCTCTTTGAAGCTCCGTAAATCTTTTGTAGTCTTGCCAATGCTTCTTTTTTTTCAAGTTCATCAAAGTTCTTGATTATTTTGATGACCTCTTCAAGATTGCTTATCAAATAATCTGGCTTTGCCTTTTTCAGTCTAGAAGTAGAATAAAATCCATTAGTTATTGCGACAGTTGTTATCTTGGCTTTTCTACCAATTTCAACTTCTTCAGGAGAATCTCCGATTATGATTACTTTGGTAGATTTGATTTTTTTAGTTTTAAGAAAATTTATCAATCGTTCTTGTTTATTTCTGGATAGCAAAGCTGTTTCCTTATTATTTGCAAGTATGTCTGAAAAATATTTTTTTATTTTCAATCGGGATAATTGAGATTCTATGCCTTCATGAGTGTGGTTGCTTAATATTACAGCTTCTATTTCATTCTTCTTAATAAATTCTAAAAGTTTTCTTGCTCCTTTTCTTAATCTTACATTTGCAGCTCTTTTTTCATAATGTTCATGCATTAAGTTATGAATCTTAGAATACTTTTTCATCAAATGCTTTTTATTTATTCCAGCCTTTCATAAAATGCAATTGCCGGAATTATCATGGTTTCTCTGAATGTTCTGAGACTGACTGGTTTGCATCCAAAAAATTCAAGAGCTTTGTTGTTTGCTCCCAAACAAGCAGCAGTATCCGCAATTAACACTCCGTTCCAGTCGAATATGATTAGTTTTTTCATGTTGTGATCATTTTTATAATATTTTCAAATACTAACTCCTTGAGGTAAACTTCTTATTATCTCGTCAAGTTCTGCATGGATTGTTTTCTGTATTTTCTTTGCGATGTCAGAAAGTTTTTTACTGCCTTGCTTTATTATTACATACTCCTTGCAATGCTTTTTAACAGCACTTAAAGGGCCTACCATGACTCCATCTCCAGTGTTCGAGAGTCCCAGAGCAATATCAAGTTTTGCTCGCAAGTAGTTTTTTTTCCCTCGTATCATGAATGCTCCTTTATTCAAGTATTCTCCGTGTTGTGCTTCTTTGCTTACTTGTTCTGGAGTTATGTAATAAACATCAGTCTCTGTTGTTCCTTGCTGCCATGCTCGTGAGTAGCTAGCGCAAAAAACAGCTGCTTCTTTTATTGTTTCTTCTCCAGTTTTATGATTGGGATTGCTATTAGTTTGTATAACAACAAATGGACTTCCTGCCATTTCTGTGTGAAAAATTAAATCTTCAGGGTTTGTATGTTTTTTTATCACGATCTCATTAGTTGTAGCGTCTCTTCCTCCTATGACTAGAAATCCTTCGCTGCTGATGAACCATCTGAACTTGTGGAACCATTTTTTTTCTGTTTTTTTTATTTTTTCTTCTTTCAATATTCTTTTTGATTCTTCTTTTTTCAGCTTTTCAAGTTTTTTATTTTGTTCTTCTAAAGCTTCGCGAGCTCCTTGTATTTTTTTCTTAAGCTTTTTTGCTTTATCAAAGCATAAAGCAGCATTCTCTTCTAATGATTTGTTAAGATGAATTTTTATTTCCATTTTAAATTATTTACAATGAAAGATTTATGTGAATATGCATGACATTCAGGACAAGATTTATAAATATTTGCCATATTTTCATAAGTTGAGGGGTTTTGACAGAGTTTAATGAAGTGATCTTATGAATGCTTTGATTAAAAAGTTTGAGACAAAAAAATATCTGCTTGTACTATTGGCAGTTTCTTTCATGGGAATGCTAAATTCTCTGTACTTGACTTATTTGCATTTCTCTTCTGAAGCAAATTCAT
>CAZDUE010000044.1:1055-11239 GCA_964508575.1 uncultured Methanosarcinales archaeon | reverse complement strand
AAAACTAGCTGATGATTCCTACTGTCTACCACACTACTACCACATCCTACCACACTTAAGATCTTTAACGATCTCTTATTATTCTGGAGTTAAATACATCATTTCCTTAAGGAAAGTAAACAATCTGTGAAAGATCATTCATATTTTTATGACCTATTGAATGTGGAAAACACAGATGTATGTTAAATTGTTTAGCATACTTTGCTACTTCTTCTACAAAGCATATTATCTCTTTCAGATAGCAATCATTTGACATATTGCCATTATCTAAATGAATTAATAAAGCAGTATTATACGCCTCTCTTTGTCTCAGCGCGTGTGCTCTTTGTTCTTCTGTTCCCACCCCCCCCTCCTGTTATGAAAAAAGAAGATACAGAGCCATATATTTTTAAACAAAATTTACTTTTGTAATTGAAAATAGCGGTTTTCTCCGAATTTTCTTTTTTTCGGATCTCGTTGAAAATACACCCTTCCAGCTTTTTAAAATATCTTACAGCTTGTTCAAAATCACATTTTAAAAGAACAGGCAAGTTGTCTGAAATCCCGCATTCTGCTGTTAAAGCGTGAACTGTCTTGAATCCATCTGAGAACCCATTCGATGATGCAGGCACACTAATCCTAGCATCCGGACAAGTTCTTAGTTTTTCGAGATAAATTTCTAAGTCCATATATTTTGGGAATATTGTGAAAGTATAAAAAGTGTTGCTTAAAAATAATGATCAAAATTAGGTTCAAATTTGAGCGGATTTTAGTTAAATCTTTGCTTCTCTTATTAAAAATCAATCAAACTGTTAATACCATAATAGTTATAACTTAATACTATAATAATCACAATTAACTCTCCCAAAATTGTAGTATTAATACCATTATAATAAGAACATATAAATATAATAGTTATAACATAATACTAAAAAGCTGACATGATAATACTTAACAAAAATTAAGCTAAAAAACAAGGTATATAAACAAGTAGTTCATAAAAAATCAATAAAGTCAAAAGGGTGGATTGCAAAATTCAAAAATCTGCAAAACTATAAAATGAGTAAAAGAACATTTGTAGAGATTAGAAGAAATCTTCTTAGTAGTATGAAAAACGGAAAGAAAACAATCAATCAGCTTGCATCAGTTGCAGGAGTGAACTGGAAGACAACTCAAAGGCATTTAATATTCTTAATGGGCAAGGGCTTTGTTCATGAAGTTTTCTCAAGCCCTTATGTCAAAATCTATGATCTTACTGATAAAGGCAAGGAAGTTATAAAAAAAGTAGAGGGCAATAATGAAGAAGAAAAAGAATGAGCTTAATCTAATAGTAAAGATAATCGTATTTCTTGCAATAGGAATCAGCTTATCGAATTTAGTAATCGCTACTTTAAGCATGGAAGATAAAAATTTAATGAGTCCTGAACTTAATGATACAAAACTAAGGGGAATATCTGATTCATTTTCAGCAAAAAGCATGAAATATCTAAAGGATCATCAACTCGCAGATACTGATAATATCAAAGAGCTAAGAAACTTTCAAGAATCTAAAGATGAAGCTTTTGTCTTTTATGAGCAAAAATATAAAGGGCTTTCAGTACATGACAGCCAAGTTGGAGTGATAATAAGACATGGACAAGTTGTCCAGATAAAGAAAAGAACTTATGAGAATCTGAATGTTAGCACAACTCCAGAATTAACTGAAGAAACTGCAAAAGATATTGCTCAGAAAGATTCTGGAATTACTGCTGAGAGTATTGAACTCCTGATATATCCTATAAAAGCTGGAAAGCTTGCCTGGAAAATAGATACTGAACTTAAAGGAGATGAGAAATACAGGTACTTTGTAGATGCAAAAACAGGCGAGATATTAGAAAGAAATACTTTAGTCAGACACGGCTCTGTTAAAGGACAAGTAACTGGAATGATTTTCCCTCATAACTTTACAGGACCTCAAAAGCTAAAAAACTTCAGCAACTTAAATGTATCAGTAAGACAAAGCAATGCAATTGTCAAAACTACTCTGACTAATAGAACAGGACAATATAACATCACAGGAATAAATGGAGAATTCTTGATATACTCAAACTTTTCAGGAATTTATGCTAGAATTAATAATGATGACGAGTCTGAAAAAAACCATACTTTTAGGATTAATACTACTGGAGCTCATAACTGGAACTGGAACCAGAGTGATACTTCTTTTAATGATGTTGAATCAAACGCTTTCTATCATGTTAACATTGTCCATGACTATTTTACAAAAGGTGAGCCATTTAATATTAATTCAATGAACTTTCAACTCCCTGTAATAGTTCAATCCGGATCTAACTCATATTGTAATGCCTTTTACACTACAGGAAGCTCTCCTTCATTAACAATGGGTCAAGGTTGTAATTTAAGCTTCTCTAGTGATGTTTACTATCACGAGTATACACATGGAGTTGTTGATAAAATATACATTAATTTGCCTTATAGAAACATGACAGGAGCATTAAATGAAGCACTAGCAGACTATTTTGCAGCAGTCATAACTAATGATTCGAGGATTGGAGAAGTTGCATTCAGTCCTTTTTTAAGAAATGTAAATAATACACTAAAGTTTCCTGAAAATTATTCAGTAACTTCTGCTGATCTGGGCGCAGTACATGATAACAGTAGAGTATTATCAGGCGCCTTATGGGATGTTCGAAAGAATATAGGACCAAAATACGCTGATAATTATACCATGAAAGCAATGAAAATGCAAGCTTCAAGCTTCACTCAATTCTTAGAAGACTTCTTAATATTAGATGATAATAATACTAATCTAAATGATGGAACTCCTAGAAAAACAGGAATCTGTAATGGATTCTCAAGACATGGAATTCAATCGACTTATTGTAATTCTAGTTTAGATGGGTTTACAATAAAAAACATGACTAGACCCTTTTTTAATGCTTCAATATCAGGGCAAAATGTTTCTTCATCTGAATCACAAAATAACACCAAAGGAATGGGGGATGACGACTTTACATCTGAAATAAACATGGGCTTTCAATTTCCTTTCTATCATCAAAATTACAGCAAAATATACATTTCGTCTAATGGATTTTTGATATTCTCTAAATTTAAACGGTCTGCTAATTCTGTTTACACTTATTGTTCATTACCTGACACTTATAAACCAAACGGAACAATAGCTGGGTACTGTGATGATTTTGATCCAAGCTCAAGCGGAGGAGGAGATGTTTATTATTGGCGAGATAACACGAGTAGTCCTAAAAAGTTCGTGGTTGAATGGCATAAAGTTAAGCTATTCGGAACAAGTAATGTAGCAACTTTTGAATCAGTTCTATATGAAAATGGAACAATCGTAATGAATTATTTGAGCATGACAAACAATATTTTCTCAGGAGCTGTTGGAACTGCGAACAAAGGAGGAACACTAGCGACAATTTATTTTAATTCTTCGGATATTGACATCAAAGATCCTTTTGCTTTGACATTTATTCCTTTCAATAAACGACCGAATACTACGGCATTTAAACCGAATAAATCTTTTGTTACTGCAAAGAACACTACAATTGTTTTTAATCATACTACTCGTGATCAGGATGGAGATAGATTAACTTACGCATGGTATGTTAATGGAACTTTAAAGAAAACAACTGCAAATTATAGTTTTAAATTCAATTCAAGCGCTGTTGGAGCTTATAACGTAACTCTTAAAATTAGCGACATCTATCAGCTTCAAAAAACTCACCAGTGGAATATCAGTGTTGCAAATACTGCGCCTACTGCAAGTAATATTAACATAACTCCGAGCAATGCGAACACTACTTCAAGACTTAACTGTACTTATACTTACTCAGACATTAATAATGATGCTCAATCTGGAACAAGAATAAGATGGTTTACTAATGGAAAGATTAACAATACTCATGTGAATAGAACTTTAATAAACGCATCTTTCACAAAGAGACATCAGTTATGGAGATGTGAAGTAACTCCAAGAGATGGTTTTAATTTTGGAAGTAAATATAATTCAACTCCTCTAAATATCACAAATCTTGTTCCAAAAATATCTGCAGTAAATATCTCAAAATCATTAATTTTTAAGAATACAAAAAACATAACTTGCAACAGAACTGCAACTGATACAGATAATGATACGATTTCATTCTTTTACAGATGGCGTAGAAACAATCTGACAATAGTAAACACAAGCAGATACTTAACTAACAGGACTTATAACAAAACTCAAAATATAAGCTGTGAAGTAACTGCATTTGATGGTTTCATAAATTCAACAAGAGTCAATTCCACAAAAATATCAGTTCAAAACTCTGCACCTTCAACTCCAACTTATCTTAACACATCCAGAGGGGTTTTTGGAGGAACAAAAAAAAGAAATGTCACAATAATATGCAATGGAAGCTCAGATTCTGATAATGATATAATAAGATTTAATCTGCAGCGTAAATCAGGAAGCTCCTGGCTCACTCTTGCAAATAACGTAAGTGTCTCGCATAATCTGACTCTCGCGGGAATTACTTCGGGAACTAACATGACAATAAGATGCAATGCTACTGACCAGAAAAAATCCTCAAATTTCTTTAACACTACAACAAATCTTACTATTGATAATACTGCTCCTACAGTATCCATATCAATTTCAAATAACAGTTTTTTTAAGCTGACAACAGTAAATTTAACATTAACTGCTTCTGATACAAGACTAAGTAAATGCGTATTTACCAATATCACTGGAACAATTAACACCTCAAGCCAATGCAAGAATGCAAGCTTCAAAAATCTTGCAAATGGATTTTATAATTTCACAGTCAAAGCTAATGATACCTTGGGAAATACAAACCAAAGCAAAAAAATATTTTTTACAGTAGATAATATATTACCCAAGCTTAATACCTCTACAATCTCAGAATCAGTAACAACTACCACTTCAATAATAATATTTAAGATAAATGAAAACGCTAATGCAACAGTAAAGTACGGGACTTCTTTAGCTCTTGGTTCTAGTTCTAGCAACTCGAGTTTTATAAGAAATCAAAGTGTCTCTATCTCCGGGCTTTCAGCTTCAACAAGATATTTTTACAACATAACTTATTGTGATTATGCAAAAAATTGCAACATCACTTCAGATGATTTTACTACTGCTGCTGCGCCTTCAGTAAGCTCTGGAGGAAGTAGTGGAGGCGGAGGAGGAGGGGGAAGTTCTGGAGGAGGGGGAGGAGGTGTTGTTAATACTGATAAGATCACAAGAAAGTTCACTGGCTTATCTAAAGGAGATACTGCTACAATGAAAGTTTTCAATAATAAAATTCCTGCAAAAAAAATAGAGATTAAGTTAAATACACAAAAAAAAGAATTTTCTTTGATTGTTGAAAAGCTTGACAGCAAACCAGGAACCATAGATCAAGCTCCGAATTCAGAAGTCTACAAATATTTTGAAATATCTAAAGAAAGCTTAACAAATGAAGATGTGTCTTCAGGAAAAATAGAATTCGAGGTTCCAAGAGCTTGGCTTCTTAACAACGGCATACAAAAGGAGAACATAGCATTATTAAGATGGACTGGACAATGGGATGAACTTCAAACAGAATATAAAGAAGTTCGAAATGACAGCTTAGTCTTTGAATCAATAACTCCTGGATTCAGCACTTTTGCTGTAAGTATTAAGCAAGAATTATCAAGAACAGAAGTTAAAGAAAAGCAACAAGAAGTATTCCAAATAGTTTTATCTGATGCTGAAAGCATTAATCAACAAGTTCCAGCTCCTGAAGTGGTTGAAGAACCTGTAAATAGTTCTGGAACTTCCAAAAATAGCTCTGCTAAGATCGAAAATAACAAACCCTCATCAAAATTACCTCTAATATTTGCATTAATATTATTTATGCTTGTATTAGCTACATTTTTCATCATTAAAAATAAAAGAATGAAAAAAGATTTAGAATCTGCTTCTGAAAAGTTTGAAAAGACTCTTAAAGATCTTAAGCATGATGTTGAAGATGCAAAAAATAAAAAGAAATGAAATCAGAAAAAGAGATAATTCAAAATAAGATTAAAGAAAGATAAAAATAAAATACAAAAAATCAAGAAAATGTCGAGATGAGCTTTGGAACTTCAATACCGAGATCTTCCTTTAACTCGCGAGCATCTATCAACGGACGATTAAATTTTAAGTGATCGTCTGTTGCCATTCTAGGACAAGCTGTTCCAACCCAGACATCTATGAAAGGAAAGTTTTCCAATTGACTGAAATCTAATGTGTTGAAACCAAAAACATAAACTTTTTTCTCTGGAAATTTTTCTTTAAAAAGATCGCGAAGCTGCCAGGCAGTTTTGACATTATTCTGTCCGGATTTCGAGCTCACGAGAAGCCCGATTTTTTCAGAAGTCAAGAATTTTAAGAAAGCCCCTTTCCTTCGACGCTTTATTGATTCTATCTTGGATTTGTCAAGCATTTTTAATTCCTTGCTTATTGGATTAAAGATATAAACATCTTTTCCTGTCTTTAATCCAACTTCTATTGGATGAAAGTCCCCTGTTCCAATATACAAAAAAGCATCGACTTTATCATTGTAAATTGCTGCAGATGTTGCAGAGCATCCTAAGACTCTGGAAACTGAAACAGCTCCAATCTTGTTTTTTAGCTCTGCAACTTTATCAAGATGCTGTATTGTAGTAACAAGACCAAATCTAGACGGTAGTTTGTCTAGAACTTCCTGAGGAACATTAATTTCAACTTCTGCTTTTGCTTTTATGAATGCTACTTTTACTGGCATATTGGGAAGGGATTTTAAAGGGTTTAAAAGAGTTTCTGCACAAAATTAATCATAATAGAGTAGTAACAAAGCAAAAGATCTTGCAGAATTTAGTCGTATGTTAAGAGGATACAAAGAATGAGTTTTCTTTTTTTATTTCTGATTCATCATATCAATAAGATTATAAACTTTATCATCATATCAATAAGATTATAAACTTTACAATCATTCATAATCCATGCGACCTAAAGGAAATCAGGGGAGATGTAATCAATGCTTAAATTGGCATGAATTAAGAGGAGATTTCTGTCCAGTAATGACTAAAGTTCATAGCATGTTCAGATCAGAGCAAAGATTAAAGTCAGAGCATTATTTTGGAGAGTCACCTGCTCCTTTTATTGGAAGATATGGTTATCCTCATGTTAATGTTGGAATTCTTGGAGTTCCTGATACTAAAGATACATATAATTATGATGCTCCAAAAATATGGTCATCTAAAGATTATAAAATTCCTCAGATTGTTGACTTCAGAAGTTCCATGATTAATTCTCGAGAAAAAGCAGATATTAAGGATAATACCAAGATTGTTCAATTGTCTCAAGAAGTTGCACTTTCATCAAGTCCAGTGGATATTGAAGTAAAACTAAAAAAAAAGCCAAACTTCACAATAAAACTAGACGCTCATTCTATTCCCATGGGTCCTTCTGCTGTTATTGAGCATGCAAAAACAACAAGTAGTGCGAAAATTCCTGGAAAAGTTGACAAAATAGTTTCTGATGCTGATATGAAAGCGAGCGAGGGATTAATGTACTTGTACAATCATGATTTTGACGAGAATTATTTAAGTAAAATATTAAGTGTTGGAACTCTTGGAATTGAAAAAAATAGAAAGTTAGTTCCTACAAGATGGAGCATTACTGCTACTGATGACACAATTGGTAAGAATTTAATTGATGAGATAAGATATTTTAATGAAATTGACACTTACAAATCGTTCTTTGGAAGTTATTTAGGAAATTATTACCTTGCTTTATTTATTCCAGGAAAATGGAGTTATGAATTATTTGAAATATCATGTCCTAAAGGAGATTATTCTACAGATTATGAAAATTATTTTGGCAGAAAAACATATGCTGAAAATACAGTGGGAGGATATTACGCTGCTAGGTTAGCAATTTTAGAAAGATTAAAAGAAATGAAAAAGCAAGCTTCAATTTTGTTATTGAGATTTGTAACAAACGAATATTCCATTCCTCTTGGAGTTTGGGTTTGTAGAGAAGCTTCTAGAAAATCAATAAATTCAAAACCTATTGAATTTGCTTCAAAAGAATTAATGCTTAAATATGCTGAGATTGTTGCTGATAAGAAGTTCGGAATAAAATTAGAGAACATATTGAAAAAATCCTTGTTACTTATAGAGATGAAAAATCAAAAGAGATTGTGGGAGTTTTAGCTTTTTTTTTATTAATTGCAAAAACAAAAGGGTTGTAATTATTCCACCATGGACGCATTTCATCCCAATGATTATTCTTTTGCCAGATTAGAGGAACATATTTGTTATTTGAAAGAGAAGTCTTGAAAAGATCTGGATTCCAATCAATACATCCAAAAAGAATAGATTCCTTTCCAATATCTTTCTTAAGATTAGAAAAATCTGGAATCCCTGGAAATGGATTGAAAACTGTAATTATATCCACCTTGGCAATTCCTCTTTTCTTTATTTCATTACAAATATGATTAACATCTCCTTTAATAAAAACTGCGTTGTCATAATTTATCATATGCTTATCTTTATCAACTGCAAATATTTTCACATTGTTATTTATTTTAGAAAAAACCAAATGCATTGCTCTTCCGTATCTGAAATATCCGCAGCCGATATCGACAATAACTATTTCTTTTTTGTTTTTTAGAGAATTAAATATTCTTGGCTTTTTCAGCATTGCTTTATTGAGTAAATCAGATAAGACAGAAATAAAACCTAGCTCTGGAATATTCTTTTGATTAAATTCAATGTTGTATTTTTTTGATATTTTGATTAGTTTGCTTATTTTTTTATATTTCAATAATTTGACTTCAGGTCCAATAATCTTTCCCATAAATATGTTCAATATAATCTCAGTAATAAAACTATGTGTCTTAGTTAAAGAACAATTATAAAAAAATTAAACAAGAACTTGTGCTCTTAAATTCATCTTTTCCAAAACTCTATCAATCGTTTGCCTGCTGCTTTCACTTAGTTCATAAAGAGGTTGTCTAACAGGTCCTGAAGCCATCCCTAGTTGTTGCATCGCATACTTTATTGGTACAGGATTTGTTTCAACAAAAGCTGCTTTGAACATCGGAGACAAGTATCTGTGAAGATCTCGAGCATGATCATAATCTCTTTTTAATGCGGAATCAACCATGTCTGAAACATATCCTGGAAGTAGATTACTTACTACTGAGATTACTCCATCCCCTCCTAATGATAAAAGCGGAAGTGTAAGAGCATCATCACCGCACATTACAGAGAAATTTTGTCTTTGTAAAGCAATCCTTTGAATAACATCATCCATTTGTCCAATATTTCCAGATGCTTCTTTAACTCCTATAATCATCTGCAATTCCGCGATTTTTTCTAAAGTAGATGTTTCAATATTAACTGCTGTCCTTCCTTGAATATTATACACCATTATTGGAATTCCTGAATTTTCAGAGATTGATTTAAAATGTTGATATATCCCTTCTTGACTTGGCTTGCTATAATATGGAGTAACCACTAGAGCAATATCTGCTCCTAAGGATTCAGCAAGATTTGTATCTATAACAGTATGCGCTGTTGAATTGCTTCCTGTTCCTACCATCACAGGAACTCGACCATTAACATTAGAAACAACTAATTCAATTATTTGTCTTCTTTCTTCTTCCTCTAATGTCGGCGTCTCTGCTGTAGTTCCTAACGCTAAAAGTCCTGAAATTCCTTTACTTAATTGATATTTAACATTTCTTTTTAATCCTTCTAAATCCAAGCTTTGATCTTGTCCAAAAGGAGTTACTAAAGCTGTGTAAGTTCCTTGTATCTTTAAATTTCCATTATGCATGAAATCACCTGAAACTAAAATCTTAAATAACTATAATAACATTACGTTATCATAATAACAAAATAAATATAATAATGTTATAAGCGTTTAAAGACCGCTTAAAAAAATCAACAGAATTCAATAAAACTTAAATTGCGACGGCAAACTCTTAAATTAATAAACTTTAAATATTAAATATACAATAAAACTTGTAAAGAGGTGCCAGTATCAGGGTTTCAAAACACGATAGATACTTGATAGACCTAAAAAATAAGTTAAAAGACAAGTACGACTCTATAATTCTTAATATTGAATTAAAACGAAAAGGTAGAAGTTTAGGAGAGATTGATCTTCTTGCTCAAAAAGGTGAAGAAAT
>CAZDUE010000044.1:0-1045 GCA_964508575.1 uncultured Methanosarcinales archaeon | reverse complement strand
TTGATATCTATGAAGTTAAATGTTCTTATAGAATTGTAAAAGCTCGCAAGCAGCTGAGCAGAATAAAAAAATATCTTAACATGGGACAAATAGGAACATATTTCTATTGCGGAAGTTCTGGAGTTATAACTGCGGTTTGAATAAATTAAAGCAAGTATTAAATATAAACACAAGTTCCCTTAGCTTATGGCAACAACAAATCAAGAAATGCAGACTCTTCAATTTGTAGTTCAAAGTAACGAAATGAGAACTCAAAGAAGAGCTGTAGAAGATCTCGTATCACGATTAGAGCTTGCTGATTTGATAACAGGAAATCCTGAGATTCACATGGTTGTTTCTGGAGATAATATCGATACGTATAGACCATCAATAGAAACGTATGCAAAACCTCCACGTCACGATTGTTCTGGATGGGATCTAGTTGGTTCAATGTTAACAGGTGGCTTATGGATGGCTGCTGTTAGAACTTATGTTGCATATGATTCAATAACAGTGAGAGCTCCTGCTGAATTTTGCGCTCAAATAACTAAGTACATCAGAGAAGTAAATAGGTTATGAATTTTTTCTGAGTAATATTGCAAACAGTTTCCAAATCAAAGCTATCGCTACATTCAATTTCAAGTAAAAGAAAATAGTTCTATCTTCTCAAAGATTTGTTTTGTTAAAAGTTTTAAAGAATTGTATGACTTAATTTTATTTAGAATTAAAAAAATAAAAAAAGGAAGCCATGCACTGAAAATTTATAACCAAGCTGTTAGTAATTGCATGCTGAACGTCTCGTTGCCTTGACGCTTACACACCAATCCTATCAAACGAATCTTCTATTCGTGCTTGTCATGTCTATTTTCTAGGAGGGCTTCGAGCTTAGATGCTTTCAGCTCTTATCCCATGAAGCGTAGCTGCTCTGCTTACCTTATCAGATAACAGATAGACCAGAGGCTTCGAACCTTCGTTCCTCTCGTACTAGAAGACCCTTCCCATCAGACATTGCACATCTCCAGTAGATATCAAACAAACTGCCTCACAGCGTTCTGAACCCAGCTCA
>CAZDUE010000043.1:6044-11435 GCA_964508575.1 uncultured Methanosarcinales archaeon | reverse complement strand
TAAAATAAATTTTTTCTCAGACAAAACCTTTCCAGCAGAACAGCATAACTCAGGATTTTCAGCAAGCAGTTTTATTATAAGATTTTTATTTCTACAAAAATCTTCATAACTCATATTAGTACATTCTGATAAGATATTTTCCGAGCTTACGATGATTTTTTCTAAATTTTGCATTTTTCATCATTTTATTTTATCTTTTTTTTTATTGCTTGTTTTTATCATTTATTTCATCACTTATTTTTTGCTTATTTTTCATAGATTATGATAATTTGATTATAATTTGAAATCATTCAGAACCATTTAAAATCACAAGTGCTCCATGACAAATTCTGAAATAACACTTGGAAGCTGTTTAACATCTCTTATTGATCTTGCATAAGTAGTGTGCCTCGTAAGAATGTTAAAATATGACGGCGCATTATTATCTACATTGAAATAAACTGTCCTTATCCCTATGCTTTCTGCTTCCATAAAAGCCATTGAAGTATCAACAACAGGATCACCCTGTGAATACGATCCTACTGGCTTGCCGTCAGATATTACGATTAATGTGCTATCCTTAACACTGGCTTGTTTTATCTCAGAAATGATGCCTCGAATTGCAACTCCATCAGCATTAGCATATTCTGGCTTAAGCGCACCCAAATTTTCAAGACTTGAAAGCTTATACAAGTTAGTAATATCTCCTGTTGAAAATGCATAAAGCAGTACAGTATCTCCTATCTCTTGCAATGCTTGAGTTATAAGTCCTGCTGATATTTTTTCAATCTCAAGAACTGTTCTGTTAGAACCTAAGTACATACCTGTAGATCCGCTAATATCTATAAGTATTGCAGTTAAAGATTTTCTCCGATTTATCAAGAAGCTGTCATAAATACTTAAATCTCCTCCCAATGAAGAATCACTTATAAGCTCAATGACTGATTCTATGTTAAGCTCATCAGGATTTTCAGAAATCAATATTCTTTGAAGTTCATTCGGCTTGAGCATTTCAAAATGCTCTGTTATTGATCTTCGGATATCATCATATTTTTGCAAGTCTACAATGAACTGAGGATTTGCTCCAGGATAGTTGAGAATTCTTAAAGATTGCACATGGATATATGCTTTTTTCAGATCATCATACGTTATTATCTGAACATACCTTGGCAGTTCTGGTTCTGATTTTCCTTTTGATTTAGAAGCTCCAACTCCTGAAGAAGACAGCAAGGTCAAGTCCACTGAGCCAGAGGGATTTGAGCTGCTTGATTCAATGCTTGTGATTTCCAAATCTTTGTTTTCTTGATCTTTAAGTTTTTCCAGAGATTCTTTTTTTAAAAAATCTTGGACTCTATCTTCAATATCTTTAATATCTGATTTTTTAGCACCTGAAAAATCATGGATATCTCCCCTATAACCTGAAAATGAATCTTTGCTCTTTTTTTTCTCGTTTCCAGAGCTTTTTTTAGATTTATTTTCTTTTTCCACATCATCCTCAGTTTCACCTGATAATGCTCCTGATTTTGATTTTACAGGAGAATAAGGTGATTTTTTTTCAGGAAAGCTTTTTTCAACTTCAGGAAAGCATTTTTTCACAAGATCATAAACTTCAGGAAGAACAGCAAGAACTGCTTCAATGGGCTTTCCGTAAGTTTTTTCACTAAGAGAAATCATTTCATTCATAACATCGTTAAGATTTTTTAATCCTGAAGAGGTGAGATCCTCATTATCTATCTCTGCAGCTAATACGTTTTTTTTAATTTCACGATAAGCAGGATTTAATTCATCAATATTCTGCTTGGTTATTAGCATGCAGGAAAATATTTCAAAGAACTGCTCGAATAAAGTAGATGGAATATTTCTGGATCTTGAGCAATACTTGTTTGACTCCTCAAGAAGCTCGATATCTTCAGGTCTAAGATATGCTCTTCCATTATGCTCTATCCTTGCATCATCAATGATGTTGTTTATTGCATGGGCTAAGGATTTATTCTCAAAAGATTCTAAGTAAGGTCTTGAATCAACTAAAAACGATCCTTCTCTTATATGAAGCATTTCATGAATTAAATCAGATAAAAATAAGCTCATGTTTCTATTTTCACTGAGCTTTTCTTTAGAATCTTTAAATTTAGCGATAACTGGAGACAAGTATATTTTCCTGCCATCTGTACAAGGAGAATCTGCCACTGCTAAAGGAACTGTTCCAAGATAAGAGTACAGGCATCTTTGCATTTCAGGAAGTGCTTCACCAAAATAAAGCGCGTAAAAGTTATCATGCTTCAACGCTTTTAATATTTTTGAGAGTTCCATGATTCCACATATTTTTTTTGGTCAAGTTAAAATAAAAAAAGATCAAAATCAAGCAAAATTAGTAGTCTGCCTATTTTTATTCAAAAGCCTGTAAAATTGAGCTATGGCCAATACTGCATCATAAACAGTTTCCGAACCAACAGTTCTCTGCCCGAATTTACCATAACAAATCTGGTCTATTGCAACTCTTACTGAATAAGATTGAGCGGCTTCAGGAGACATGCCCATTTTTAATAATGAATCATATTGTGCAATAGATGATTTTAAAATTCTTATGGATGGATGATGAAGGGGAACTTTAGTGACTTCTCCAATTGATTTCAAAAATAACTTAACATCTTCAGAGATCTTGGTTGTTCCATGGTCAGAAAAAGAACGTATAGAAACAAAAAATTCAGCAAGCTGATCAGATAATTCTTTTCTTGAAAGAGCACTTCCTGTTCTAAGAACACCTGTTTTTAAACCATTTTCTTTATTACAACTGTAGCTTATCGCATCGTTTAAATCCAGGGCTGGCTGTCTTGTAAAAAAATCCTTCCAAGAACCATCATAAATAAAAAATCTTAGTTTTCCATTGTCATAACTTACTGCTCTATTTTCTATGTTCAATCCTGAAAAATCATTAAGAGCCAGAGCAGACTCAAGATTTTTGGGCAAATAATCAAAAGACATGTGAATAAACCTATCAGCAACAGCTTCTTCTAACTCTCTTTTAGATAATTTATCACTTGGATTATATGAAACAACTCCAAAAAAATTATTTCCTGCAGATATTACTGCGCCATCTCTCCTTGTTATTCTTCTTCGGTCATCAAATAAAGAATCAAGCCTTTTCTGAACAGTTCCCTGCAAAAGATCAAATTCATCGCCATAAAAAATCGCATCTTCCTCAGCCGCTCTTGAAGCAACACCATTTTCCCAGGAAGTCACAGCAGTTCCATTGCTCTTAACAATTCCTGGAAATCCAATCAAAGGAGCTTCTGTCATAAATTCGTCGCAAGTTATTTCAAACAAAGACTTTTTGACTATTAAAGGAAGCTGTTCAACCATCTCGGTTTTTCCAACTCCAGGAGGACCTGAAATAGCAATGTGCTGATGCAGTGAATAAGCTAACAAAGTTCTTTGAATTTCATCCAAACCTTCAGGAGTTAGCTGATTTGCAATATACTTCAATCTCATAAAGTTTAATTTCATAAAATGAGGACGTTTTGTAAATATTAAACAATGACTTATATTATTAATATATTTAGTGAACTGCAGGATTTATCAAAACATTTACAGCATATACACACCTTTTTTATATTTAAATATGCATAATTAATTATTGGGTGGTATAAATGCAGGAAGCTTGTATTTATTGTGATTCAGATATGCAAGAATCAGGACGTCATATATTAGGAATGAATCTGATAAGTTATTGGTGTCCTCTCTGCGATAGAAAAGTTCTGATCGAGGAGCAGCAGATTAGCAAAACCTATTAGATTTTTTATTCAATTTTCACGATTAGTTGTGGATAAGGATCTGTAGAAAAAGTGCCAGCCTAAGGTCAAAACACAATAGAGAAAAAAAGTTTGGTGCGTTATGAGGGGATGCTCCCTACGGGAACATAGCACCATAAGAGGATATGTCCAGTGTTTTGAAGCTGGCACAAGTCGAACAAAGTGAGCCGTTCTACAGAGCCTGTGGATAATAATCATTTATGAAGAAAACCACAGTCAGCTTTGCAGAAAGCAAAGTTCCGAGCATAAGCGACTGAATATGGAGAGACAATTTTATTGCTTATTTTTGTTCTGTTCTATATTCAATTATTCTAAACAACTGTCTGAATGAGGTACTCTGTTAAAATCGCTTTTCGTTCATCAGACCAGTCTTTTTGAGCTTTTTCAACAAATTCTGCAGATTTTAACAGTTCAGGAATCATCAATGGATGATACTTATCAAATCCCCCGTCCCAGAATCTTCCAGCTTCATAGATAAGACGAGGATTTTCAGCAGCTTTTCTCACGAGCATCTCGCCATGTTTATGAACTCTTCCTTTCGGACCATTTCTTACTGCTAAAGCACAGTATTCAGAATTTTCAAGAAGTTTCTTCACAATAAGATCTTCAACTAATTTGAACTGCTCATCAGTGGACTTTACAAATACTTCATAACAACCACCTGGAGATTCGGCAATTTTTCTTCCCAACTCTGAACTGCACAATTCAACTCGATCATAAGGCCAATTTCTTAAAGCTCTTGAAGCTCCAACAGAATTCAAGTTCTCAACAATTATCGCTTGGTTATTATGAAACTGGAAATCATTCAATAAAAGTCCGGCATTATATGCATTTTTTGGCTTTTCAACTTCGCAACATTGCAACACGAGCTCATCCAGATTATTAATGAAAATTCCTGAATTTTGTATCATAAATATTTTTATTGATAAGAATTATTTAAGGTTTATGAAAAGATCATAGCACAGGGACGGCTGAGCTTCATCTTTTGGGTGGATTGATATAAGGGTGGTAGAAACTATGAACGCCCCTGTGCTGATGAATATGTATTATTTATTTTGCTTTGTTGTATTTTACCTTCCGTTTAATGAATCTCTTTTTCCTTTAATGTAATTTAGAACTTTACCAATATCTTGAGTTTTGCAATAGCATTTTACTCCTTCTTCTGTTAATTCAATGATTGGTGTTTCGTATTTTTGGCTTGTTACGAGTCTCATATTCGATCCTCTTGTTTTTAATCTAATGACCTTTTTTTTATCTCAAAGTTCATACATCCTTTAAGGTTCTCTACGAACTCGATTTGTTTTTTCTCTATTTCTGTAAGCTGCTAATGCTCCGCCCAGCAAAAGAATCAATCCCGCTCCAGTAAGTGGATAGGCAGTTTGTTGAACTTTCTTAAAATAATCAGGCAATAAATCTTCAGCTTGCCTTACTTGTGAACTTTGAGGATTTGTAACAGTGCTTATTGAGTTTATTTGATCTTGCATAGTGGAATTAGCATTATACCAAAAACCTTGTCCAGCAAGTGTTAAGCCCAATCCTGCTGTAACTAAAGCAGTTGTTATGATATTCCATTTATTGACTCTTAATTCTAAATTTTGCGAAG
>CAZDUE010000043.1:5004-6034 GCA_964508575.1 uncultured Methanosarcinales archaeon | reverse complement strand
TTGCGAAGTCATTTAATTTCTTCCTTAGATATTTTTACTTTTTCAGATTATTGCTTGCCTTCTTGATTCTCTTGATATCTTTTGTCTATTTCTGTTTCCAGAGCCTGCCAAAATTGTTCTGCATTATATTCACATTCAGGATGCAAATAGACACGTAACACAGGATCTCCATCTCGGGTTTCACTTTTGACTTTTTCCATATCTCCAAAAATGTCTCTTACTGTTGTTTCCAGTGCATCTTTCTTCCAAGATCGCTCACTTTCAGTATCTGATAAGCAAACAGGTGTTCGTTCGTTTTCCCAAAACTTATGTTTTGTCATAACAACCATTATGAAACTTAAACTATATAAATGTTTCGTTAATATTGCTACTTTTAAGTGATATCAAAAGGAAAAGTTTATAATCTGAAAGGATTAACTGAACTCATGGAAGAAAAACCATTAACACTTGAAAGCTTTTTACACAGAAGAAATAATTTTCATCATCATTTTATTGATGTTCCTGAAAATACTTATAGATTATCTGAATATTTTGTGAAATTTTCAGAGGGACATAGAGGAATGGTTTCTAAATTAACGCGTGAAGTCACATCAATAATCAGAGAATCTGAAGAGCTTGATGCAGAAGGTCAAGATGAACTTGCAGAAAGACAATCTGCATTTATCAGAGGGAAATTTCATGAAAAGGGAACAAATTCTGAACTCTATGCAGCATATTTGATAATGCGAAAGTATGTTTCTGATGATGAAATCTTGTTCAAATGAGATATTACTATTGCTAATGGGGTTTTTAGTACAAAAGTTTCCATTCATAATGGGTATTTTGATATGAAAGTTTCCACTAGGAATGGAAAGGTATATAAATACGCTTTGTTTTAGATGGTTCATGAATAAAACTGAACTTAAAGAAATAATATTGACTCAACAAAGAGTAAACTATGATCAATTAATAGATAGAGAGATATTTGCCAAGATTGAATCGTATCTGGAAACTCCGTTTATCATTGTTATCTCAGGAATAAGGAGATCAG
>CAZDUE010000043.1:3099-4994 GCA_964508575.1 uncultured Methanosarcinales archaeon | reverse complement strand
TAGTTAATTTCAAGATAGAAGATTTTCAAGTTTTGTATGAATCATTCATAGAGTTATTAGGTGAAAAAAATATCTTTTATTTTGACGAAATTCAAAACATTGATGGATGGGAAAGATTTGTCAGAAGACTTCATGATGAGAAAAAGAAAGTGTTTGTAACTGGTTCAAATGCATCAATGCTGAGCAGAGAGCTAGGCACTCGATTAACAGGAAGGTATCTGGAGATTAATCTCTATCCATTTTCATTTTTAGAGTTTTTAAAATTTAAAAATTTAAAAATTAATGAGAATGATTTTTATCTGACAGAATCTAAAATAAAATTAAAAAAGCACTTCGAAGAGTATCTAACTAATGGAGGACTGCCAGAATATTTAAAAACACAAAACAGGGACTATCTAAAGCTCCTTTATGATAATATATTATACAGAGATGTAATGGTAAGAAATAAATTAACAAACGAAAAACCATTGAAAGAACTTGTTTACGTGGTTGCAAACAATATCTCTGAAGAAATAAGCTTTAATTCTCTGAAAAAAGCACTCAATCTTGGAAGCTCAACAACTGTAAAAGAGTATTTTGATTATTTTGAAAATAGTTTTCTTATTTTTATAGTGCCTAAATTTGATTATTCATTGAAAAAACAGATTTATTCAGGTAAAAAAGTATATATCATTGATACAGGATTAGCTGTGAGCTTAGGATTTAGAACATCAAAAGATCTCGGAAGACTTCTAGAAAACCTTGTTTTTATAGAATTAAAAAGAAGAAAGAAAGAAGTTTACTATTACTCAGATAAAAAGGAATGCGATTTTGTAATAAAAGAAGGTCTGAAGATTATTGAGGCAATACAAGTATGCTACGAGCTCAATAGCGAGAACAGAGAAAGAGAGATAAATGGACTTCTTGAGGCAATGAATAAATTCAAATTAAAAAAAGGAATTATCTTAACTCATGATCAATCAGAAGAAATAATCGATGATGATAAAATAATAAAAGCTGTTCCAGTATTCAGATGGCTTATTACTGACAAATAACAGCACAACATATTTATAGAAGCATATTCATTAAATTTCTTCCGTAAAAGCATCGGAAATGGTGAAAATATTCTAAAAAAACTAAAAGAATTGCATGATCAAAAGGTCCGAGAAGCAATAGCTCCGGCAATTGAGTCGATTAAAGAAGAGCTGGATGAACATCTTGATTCTATAAATGCGAATACTACAGAGGTACAAACTAATTACGAGTATCTCTGCGAGTTAGATAATAAAATTGAAAAGCTTAATGAGAAGCTTGAGGAAATACAATTGTCTTTGGGATTGAAAAAGAAAGATGAAAATGCTTTCGGAAAGGTAAATCTTACTCTTCGAGAGCAGGAAGTTTTCTTAGTTTTATACACTTCAAATGATCCGTTAACATTCAGAGTTATGGCTAAAAAATTAGGACTTACTGCATATATTATAAAAGACCATGTGGATGCGTTAATAATTAAGGGAGTTCCAATAATTAAAAGATATTCTGGTGAGGAGACTTTAGTCCTTCTGGACGAGGAATTTAAAAATTTGCAAGCTAAGGAGAATGTTCTTGGAATTAATGAGTTGGTAATAAAGAGTTTCATCTAATTCTCTCACTTTTCATACTCTTTCTGCTATACTTTGACCAATTTGAATGGTGCCTAACTAGTTGTTTTTTGATTATCTGATTTGTTTGTTGATCATGTTTGTTTGTCAATCATGAGCTGTTCGTAATTTGTATGGAATCATGTCTATTTGTTCTTTTACATTCTCTCTTTCATTTATCCAAGCAGCTTAATTTTTGCAGTTTGATGACCTGAGATCAGAATCTGCAATTCATTAGTTAATTTCAGTTTGAACTCTCACTTTTTACTCATTAATATT
>CAZDUE010000043.1:1760-3089 GCA_964508575.1 uncultured Methanosarcinales archaeon | reverse complement strand
CCACAGTTTTAACAAAATAATTCTATTCGAAATAATGCCGATCGTATTAAATTCCGACAAATAGGTTAATTAGTGATATTTAACATATGTTATGCAAAATATTTAAGCAAAAATTAATAATTTTTATTGAAAGTTTATTGGGACTCTTCAGAAGGGAGTTCGATCTTATCAGTCTCAGGAGCTTGTTTCTTGACAGTTGATTGGCTTATTTTTTCATTTTTTAAGACTCTCTGGAGCTCTTGGATATACTTGTTTGTTGTTTCTAGATTGTTATTGATTTTTTGCCTGCACTTTTCAAAAGCACTCTCGAGAGTAGCACCGTTCAGTTTATAACCAATGATCACTTTTCCATCTTTTATATAACTTGTTTTGATAATGAAATTAAGGTCGGTCCATCTTTTTAAATAGTCATACATGGTTTGCCTTGAAATTCCTGCAAATGCTCCCATTTCCTCGACAGTCATGACTGCTTCTTCAGGTTTTTTCTCTCTATTGGCTCGTTTGCTTCTCTCATAGAGTTCAAGAAGAGTTTTATGCATCTTCTCTGTAGATCCCTTTTTTCTTGGGTCTAATCCAATGCGAGCGAGTATTGCTATTGCAAGATCTTCTGACGAAGGATTCATACCTACTTCTCTATCTGTCATGATGAATTTCATGTTTCTAATTATGGTATTTGTTCTTTATAAATTTTTGCTTTTTCCCGACAACCACGTATTTGACTGAAAGTTTTGATTATTGCTCGCATTTTTTTATTGTAAGTGGTTTGTTTGAAATGTAGCAGTATTCTTTGCGTTTTTGATATTCTATTTTGAACTGATTTTTGTCTAATTTAGAGTATCTTGATGTTATTGTTCAGATTAATGTGTTCCATGCAGTTTGTAATTGGCTTAATTTTTCTTATTTTTGACACATTCGAGAAAATCTCCGAATGGGGTTAAGTTTGCAAATTGGCTTTTTTGGGCATTATCTCCGACAGGACGGCATTATCTTTTACATGTAAAGGATGATTTCGACAAATTAGTTCAACCCTCTTTTACTATGGAATGTAGCTTCTACATGATGGATTGTGCCAAAGTTGATTGATTTTATGGGTTTGCGGAAGTGGTTTGGGATAATTTCGACATTGGTTTTTTTGTTGCATGTTTTAGATTGATCAATCATGAGCTTTCATTGATGAGGTATGTTTCTTCTTGAAACTTAAGCTTCAACACTGAACTTTGCGTACACACTAGTTTTGTCTTTGGATTTATTTTTCAACCTTAAACAAATCATGAGATTTCGATTAAATATTTCGATAAATTATACAATATTTTAATCCATCTTGTGACT
>CAZDUE010000043.1:0-1750 GCA_964508575.1 uncultured Methanosarcinales archaeon | reverse complement strand
CTCTTCCTTTGAACTTTCTTTGTTGATCTGGTGAATGTGAGTGATTTTCTAATATTTTAAAGATAAAAAATTGCAATTTAAGCTTACATTTTTTAATCGCATTTTTAAATCTGATTTTAACTATTTGATATCTATCTAGTATCACATATTTTTTAAAGATTCTTTTTTATAATCTCTTTTATAAACTATCTATTTCATAATCTGTTTTTGTTAATTGATATTTTGTTAATCCTTTTTTAAAATATGTTTTGTAGATTTATGTCGATTGTTATAAAAGATTTGATCTTTTAAAAGACATGCTTTTCATCGTATTGTTCATAAAAAGTGAGAGTTTGTTTAAAAAAAGTAGACTATCCTTGATTATTCCTGCTTAAAAATTTTGATCTTGAAAAAAAGAGCGATTGCAGGTTGGATTTTCAAAAATAAACAACAGCATAACAAGAGAGGTTAGGCACTATTGAAAAGTGCTTGTTTTTTAGAATAACAAAACCAATCTAATATACTAATTAGTGTTGAAAAGTGAGAGTCAACTTTACATCACGAATGGATCATAAAATACTATTAATTAGTAGTAATTAAGAAAAGTTTTAAATATTAACTAATCATTCTCTCCCTATGACAAGCTTCCTGGAATACCTGTTAGGTTATCGTCCCGCATTAGATCAATTACTTGATATTGCAGCAAAATTCAAACGACTTAAACCTCATAAATTTCAAGGCAAGACCCTTGACGCTAATGAATTGATCCATGAAATTGTTGATAATTATACTAGAGATTTTACAGGAGTCATACTTACAAATGTTGATCTTCGAAAAAACCCAAGATATCAAGAATTGTCAGATTATCTTGGAGGACGTTATTTTAAAGTAAAGCCTTTAATTTTTGATAATGCAAATCTAGAAAGAGTTACTTTTGGAGCCTTAGAAATTCAGTACGTTAGTGCAAAAAATGCTAATTTTAAACAAGCAAAATTAGAAGGAACGATAATGAATTATGCAAAATTAGAGGGAGCTAACTTTGATTTTGCCCAACTTCAAAACATTTCTCTTGCAGAGTCTAATATTTCAGGCGCCTCTTTTAGGGGCACAAAAATGGAAGGATCTAATTTAGAAAAAATAACTGCATTAAAAACTAATTTTTTAGAAACTGATCTGAGAGGAAGTATGTTACAGAGATCAGATTTCTCAGGAAGTAACTTTAACTTGGCAAAATTATCAGGATCTGATATTAACTTAGCTAAGTTTTTAGAATGTAATTTTGCAAAGGCTTTTCTTAACCATGCAACGGGAAAACATGTTGACTTTTCATATGCAAATTTAGAAAATGCACAATTTCATCACTCAGATCTTAAATTGTCTTATTTTAATCGAGCTTTAATAATTGGTGCAAATTTTTCACATGCTGTTTTAGATGATGGTGAATTTCATTTTATAGAAACTATGGATGGAACAATCTTTAATTTTGCATCATTAATAAATTGCAACTTTGATCATTCTGTAAGAATAAATGGCAAATTTAAAGGAGCACTAGTTAATGGAATGAGCCTTAGATATGGAGGAGGAAGTATAGAATGCTGTTTTCCAAATGATTCTAAACTTGTAGGAGGGGTATTACAACAAGAGTCCTCAAAAATTCCTTCAAATATTCCGCATTTTGAACTACTTGATATTCAAGGAATAATCTGCATTACTAACCCTTTAAACAGCAGGCAGGGAGGGTTTTGCACAACTTATAGAATAGAGAAAAATG
>CAZDUE010000042.1:1598-11452 GCA_964508575.1 uncultured Methanosarcinales archaeon | reverse complement strand
TTAATACAGCTGTTTATTTTTATCTGTCAAATCATAGAAATGGCGAAGTTAAGTTTTAACATAGTAAGTCCTTCTAAAGGATTTGTAATTTCTTATGATGATTTAACTGGCTGGCCTAGTAAAACAGGAGATAGAGATAAAGCAATGGCTTCTCTAGGCGAGTTAAACTATTTTGAAATTCCTGAAAAAATTAACAATATCTCTGCTGTTGCCAGATTTTTCTATAATTCTGGAAAAGGGAGCTTTTTCATTTGCGCTGGATTAAATCCAGCATCTTATGACGGAAATATTGGAGTTAGAACCTGCAGGAGAGGTTAAGACTTTAGTTTACAGCAGATTCTGTTTCCAGTACAAGTTGCAGAGCCAAAAGATTCAAGATATTGAGAATTGCATGAAGTTCCTGAATAGCAAAAATTGTTTTGATTTCCTCCATCACTGCATTGTTGTCTTGGTATAACTAACGCAGGATCTTTAACAACAGTCTTGGTCCCTATTTTTGCAATAACTTTCACAGATCCTGGACTGATTGCAGTGATCTCGCCATTAGTTTTATCAATTAACGCAATTCCTCCAAAATCCAGATTTTTACTTTCAATTGCAGTCTTATCAACACTCCACTCAATTTTTGCAGAAGGATTTGAAGGGTTCACTAATGTTGCTTTTGTTGTTTCTCCAGGCATTAACTCATTCTTTTCAAGAACTATAGAGTCTGGAGCTTGGGATCCTGTTCCTGTATTAATAGCAGTATTAACATTACCATTTCCAGAAGAACTGACTCCTGGCTCGTACAAGACAAAAGTATCTTGCTGCTGCAGTTGATTGTTGAATCTTACAACATCATAAGGAGTTAATGAATCACAGGTTTTCTTTTCCTTGTCCATACCTCTCAAATCAAATCTCGCAAGATATTTTGCATTAGCAGAAGTGATTTTATCGCCAATTTTAAGAGTTCCTGTGAATAATGCTTGTTTTTGTCCTTGGACTAATGTCACGCTCCTGACTAAAATTTCAGATTGCGGCTGAGTATTTCCAACTTTTAAGATTATTCCACCTGCTTTAACATCATAAAGAATTTTTATTTCAGCATTTTTGCCGTCATAATTTACAGTATCTTTGCTATTTGCATCTATTGTTATTTTTCCATCTGGAATATTTGAAGTTCCTGATTTATCTTCAAAATCTAAACTGAAAGTATAATCTCCTCTGATCGAGTCAGATGATAAGCCGGAAGCACTTATTCCTGGAGCGATCTGACCTTGCGAAACTCTGGCAGTTATTGTGAACTCTCCTGGCTTGACATAAGGAACATTTGGAAACTCGTATGATTTTTTAGTTTCTCCAATGTCAGATATCTGATAAGATTTTGGAGTTGAAACTATTTGCCCTTGCTCGTTCATCATAGTGATATAGAGACAAACATCTGGACCTGGCTGTTTTTGTATTGATATTTCAGCTTGAGGTATTGTTCCTGATTTGAAAAGAGTCATCTGAGTTATATCTTTCCCAAGATACAGGTTAATTCCTTTGAAACTTTTAAATGCAGCAATTCCAACCCCTTCATTGTACAATTGGCATGTATAAATATTATTCTCGAACCTGCACATCCTTGGAGGGAGATCTCCTTCCATTATTATTTTTTGTTCAAGGATTTCTTTCTTTAAATCTCCTTTAGAATCTCTATACACGTAAGTAACTCTGACTTTGTCATATCTTACATCACCAAATCCGGGTGTACTAATAACAACAAATTGCTCTTTATTAAGAGCATCTCCAGCTATCAAAGTATTTGTTCCAGAGCCGGAAAGAATATTTGATCCAAAAGATGACTTTGATCTTGTTCCGTCAAATGCAAAATAAGTGCTTGCAGGCATTGTCATTTCCTTTCCTTTGAGAGCACAGTCGCACATTCCCCCGTCAAAGCCCTCGCGAGGATCACAAGAACTGTCTTGCGAGCAAACTAGATCTACTTGGTAATTAACATCAGAGCCAGCAACAACCAATAATCCAACTCTATAAATGTGTGTAGCAACTCCGTTAATTGCATTAAATGAGTTGAATCTTCTAGTTGCTGGACTTACTACTACGATGCTCTTTATAGGAATCCTTACTGTTTGTTTTATCATACCATCCCAGTCAATTCCAGAAGTTCCTGTAAAGAACGAAATACAAGCTGCATTAAACAATTTTCGTTCGACAAACATGACTCTGTACAAGTTAGTTGATCCGTATCTATTGGCAACTCCTTCCTGAATTTCAGAGCCGGCTTTTGTCAGATGACTGAAGAATCCTCCAAGTCCTTGAGCTCTTGAACCAAATCCAGTTCCAGGATTCTGAGTCACACATCTCAAAGCATTGTAAATTAGATCACAAACGTAAATACTTAAAGTTGCTCTGCAAACTCCTGCACTTCCATCTCCAGTAACTAAGATAGTTTTGAAACAAGTTCTAATAATCTCGAGCATCTGTTTATACTGCTGCAAGTAACTAGTGATTGCAGTCATGCAGCCAGTTTGAATACTTCTGAGAAGACCATCAGTAGGATCTATAATGTAATCTTGACCACTACCTCCTTGACAGACTGCGTTAACAATAGGGGTTGGGATTGGCTGCTTATCTTTTGAGATTGGACTATCGTAAATGCATTGCTCTTTTGTTTTTTTAGGATCTATTTTTTCAATCCAGTCATTTTCTGATTTTTCTTGGAATTGGCATGCATAACATTTGCACTCATTACATGCAGTTGCTCTGTCTTTAGGATTTTTTGTAACATCAAAACATATCTCGCATTGGTTATCAAACTTTAATATTTCTTTGCCTTTAGTTACAATAGTTTTAGTTATTCTTAAATTTCCTTCCTGTCCTTGCTTCTGAGCTTCCTGCTGAGATACTTTTGAGTATAAATCTCCTGAAGTATCTGCTCCAGAATTCATGATGCTTGAACGATCAGCATTAGGACTGCTCAGTTTAGCTATTGCATCTGCTCTTTGTTTTTCTAACTGGTCTATTGATTTAGGATCGATTAACTCGCCTTGACGATATATTGTAGCAAGATATGCGGTTGGTTCTTTGCCTTTTTTGTATTTTTCTTGAGTTATTTTTTCTCCTTTGGCATTGGTTGATTCTGTTTTTTCTTTTTCTCCTAATCTAACGACAAAATTACTGTTAGGAGCATCAAATCCGTAAAATATCTCGTTCTGTTTTTCTGGCTTGCACAAGCTTAGAGAAGCAGCTCCTTCGTAAAGCGAGCCCCAGCCACCGCATTCGCCAGCATCTTTTCCTTGTGCAAGACACTCGCTTCTTTTCAAAGGATCTATTCCGAGAGAAGCAGTTTTCCAGTTTCTTAAATATTCTTCTTCACAGCATGCATTATTATATCCGCCTTGGGGTTTTAAAGATATTGCACTGCATACTTGTTCTCCAGGATTATTAGCATCGTATTTTCCAGTAAACTGAGAGTATCCTTGATTACTGCAGTCTGATTTTATATTTGAGCCAGAAGCTACTTGATTTCCTGAAACCTCTACAGGAAGATCACTGCCGAAATCTCTTGCATATTTATTGATTGATGGAACAGCAGGACAGAATACTCGATCGCATAGCCATTGAGAATTTATCTGCCATTCTAATGTGCTTTTTTTAGCATCGTAACAAACTTGGCAGTTATCATCTTTCTCGCTAGTTACTTGATTATTTTTTACTTTTTTACATTCTCCTTTAGGACAAGAACACTGTGCAAAATCTGTTCCTCCTCCTAATGCTGAGCCACTACAAGATGTAAATTCAGTTGCTTTCTTAAAGAATAAAACAACCCATGATAATAGACAGCCGACTAAAACAAATTTTGTGGCTGGCTCAAGAATCTTCAGAATTCCGTCAATTCCTCCAATTACTCCGTCTAATAACTTGACCATTGCTTCAAGCATTCCTTTAGGCAAGAACTTTGGAGGGATCCTTGGCTGAATAACTACCTCGAGATCAAGGCATTGTTTTTGAGTGTAAGACCTTGAAACAGGAGTTATTGAATTTGGTCCAGATACTGCGCTATTGCTTGAGGAAACATCACTTGGGTTTGGTAAGATCTGAGGAAGATAATAAGCATTTGGCTGATCATAATCAATTTCAATTATTAGTGGAACTCGGACACATCCAACTCCTAATTTGCAATTCTTTTTATTATGTTCTGCAAGTTCTTGTTCTCTCTGTAATAGAGTTTTATTGCCTGGATTTGCAGTATTTGGTTGTCTTACTTGAAGCTGAACATAAGTTGCTTTTAATCTTTTAAAATCAGGATTTGTCGGCTGAGATATCTGAACCCAGTCAACATCCCATTTTTCTCTTTCTTGAGGGCTTAAATCTTGCCTTACTAAGGATCTTATTGATTTTATCCTTTGCTCTTGACCAGCGCCAGCCCATGAAAGATTAAGAGTGAATCCCACTTGAGCAACTCCATCAATAATAAATCTAGGAACTAACTCTTTTGGAAATATTTCTGTCGGCTGTATAATCCAATCTCCTCCTTGACCGCAGATCTTGAACTCAACAGGACTTGAGACAGGATTGCTTGAGAGTCCAGTATTATCAACTGCAATAATCTTGATATTTGTGGTGAATACACTGCTTAAATCTATTCCTGAAGAAGCTGAAACAGCGCCAGGAGCAGTTCCAGGAGTTCCAGTATTGGTAAAAGGTCTGTTTCTTGTAATATCAAAAGACGAGTCAATCTTTCTGTCAAGCATTACAGGGATGTTAAAATTTCCCTGATCATCGGTTTTTCCAGAGAAGCTTGGCTTTTCCTCATCATTAAGATAAATATTGACTAAGGCTTGCTCATCTACTTTTCCAACAACATTAATGTCTAAAGTGTAAGTTGGAGTTATTTTTACTAAATTGTTTTCAAGAATTGTCGGAGCTTTTGTGTCCACCCATATAGCACCTTCTACCTTGTCTGTATTGCCTGCAGCATCTGTTGCTATTACTTTGACATTATTATTACCTTCCTGAAGTGCGAGTTCCACAGTAAAGGATCCTTCACTTTCGAACTCTTTTTGAGCAGTAAAACAGTCAGGAAGTTCTATTTTCACAGCGGCTGAAGACTTTCCTTTTGTTGCATTAGCATGAGTTTTTAATCTCAATTCAGGACTTCTAGGACCAAGATTACAATGTCTATCAATTGCACTGACTTGGTATATGTAATTAGTGCTCGGCTCAAATTGAGCATCATCATATTGATTTATTGATTGAGTTGTTAATTGATTCGTTAATTGATTTGTTGATTGAGTTGTTGATTGAGTTGCTGATTCTGAAACAAATGCGATCGGACCTAGATCACTTCTGTAAATTATATACCCTCGAATATCTGGGTCTGATACACTTCCCCATTTTATTGTAGTTGAACTATCAGTTATTGTTCCGTTTTTTATTGCTTTAACTTGTCCTGGAGGAATATTATCTGAAGAAGAATCGACAAAAAATTGGATCCTTGCTTTTTTACTGACCGTTCCTGAAAGAATCATTCTGTTTTCTTTGCTTTTTGCAGGAATGACTAACGAGATATCAGGAGATATCAGATCAACAGTAGTGTTAAGTGTTTTATTTATTTGGTTTCCTAGTTTGTCTTTAGCTTCAAGGGTTATTGTGTTCACTCCTGGCTTAAGCTTGACATTCTTAAAGTTGAAAATTCCTCTGATGTCTGTCTTTACAAATCTATTAAGCAAGCCATTGCTGTAAAGTTTAACTGTCGAGAATGATTTAGTATTTCCAGGAATTTCGATGCCTGCTTGATTCCAATATTTTGGAAGCGAGAAATTAACAAAAACTGGACTTGTATCTTCTCCTGTTGTGAACTCTTTGATTGTTGAATTTGCACAATTCAAATTAGAATCACATGCAGTTATTGAGTAAAAGTATTTTGTGTTATTTGTCAAATTGTTCAGAGTTGCATTATGCTTAATCAATCTTTTCAATATCAGTATTGAGTTTTCTGGCTGGAAATCTTGAGAAGTTCCATAATTCACTCTTGAAGATGATGCTTCATCAGTCTGCCATGATAAAGATGCAGAGGTATCTTGAAGATCAGTTATTGTCAGATTAGTTATTAATGGCGCAATTGTGTCAGGAACCTTAGTTCTTGCTTTTATTATCTTTATCTCGCCTTCATTGCTTGAGTTGTCAACAACAGAAACACCATACGAGTATTCAGTATCTTGCGAAAGTCCTGAATCTGTGAACTCAGTAAGAGTTATAGTTTCAATAGAAACAAGCTTTATTTCTTCTCTATAAATATTGTACCTGCTGAAGTCTGTGATGTTAGAAGGATTCCATGAAAGCTTGACAAAATCGATTCCTGTATTTGAAGAAAGATTTTCAACAGGATCTGGAGGAATCTCATCAGTTGTTTCAAAATTAGAAGAGTTCTGAGCATAGCCAGATAATCCTGAAGATGTAATCCTGTATATGTATCTTGTTTTTGGCGCCAGATCTTTTAAAGTTACTGAATGGTTGAACTTTTTATTATTATCAACGATCAGTCTGGTGTAACCTGCTGATCCGTAATCGATCCTGCTTGTTGCATTCTCATCAGTATTCCAAGTTATTACTGCAGAATTGCCTTTTGCATCAACATTTATACTGCTTAGAGAAAGTGCAATGCTCACATTAGTCATGATTATCAGCTGTACCACTATTAAAACAGTAAATTGCAATATCCTGATTTGATTGTTTTTTTGAATCATATTGTCTTTTGAATCAATTGTTTTTTTATTTTTTGAATTTGTTTTTTAATTTTTTTTTATTTTTTTATTTTAGTTCTTCATTTTGGTTCTTCATTTTGGTTTTTTAGCTAATAACAGGCATTAACTTTTTCTTGTACTCTTTATTTTTTTCCAGATAATCAAGAGTTTGATACTGTTCGATATCTGATATTGGTGTTGGTTTTAATTTAATCACATTGAATGTTATCAGTGAAGCGCCTGAAGCATCTTCTTTTAAAGATCCTTTATAGCCACCAAGCAGTCTATTGTTTCTTCTATCTGTCAAGATTATGCTTATATTATACTCTGAAATTCCTTCAATCAGCCGCAATGTTGTTTGATTTTCAATGTTAAAATCAGCATAGCTTGTGAAATCTGAATCAACGTCCTCTACGCTTATTAAGGCGGATTCGTACTTTTCAAGCTCAAAAGGACCTTCATATTCCTGGTCTGACTGGATGAATTTTAAAACCTGGACTGGAGTCTCGCGGATGCTTTTCATGTTAAAGGTTATTTGCGAATCATCAAGCACTTGAACTTCTTCATCAAGATATCCTTGTTTACTCGCGATTAAAAAGCAATGCTGCCCTGAAGTAGGCAGTCCTGTATAAAGACGCCTGCAATTACCACAAGAAGAATCAACATCGATCTTTCCAAGCTTGCACTGGAATTTTAAACAGTTATAAGTGATATTAACATCTTTCAAAGGCAGTTTTGATTCAATGAATGGAACATTTCCGACTGAACGAATATCATATTTTTCCTGAGATAATTGATCACAGTAACCAGTATAAGGAGTTGGCTGTTCAAATATTGTCGGAAGGTAGATATTCCTGTTTCCTGCATTGCTTTTTACCTGAACAGGGAATGCAAAATTGAAAGTGAATCCTTCACCATTAAAAGATTCAGGATCAATTATTGTTATTTGAACAGGATAAACTATGTCGTAAACAAAATGATAAACATTGACGCATAAGTATTGCAAATATTTTTCAGTCCCCTCGCCATAGTTAGATCTTAACTCGCCATTGTCAGAAGGGCTTGCGACAAGATTCAAGCCAAAATCCGGACGGTAAATGACTGCTGCTTTAAGTCCAGGATAATTATTTTCAGTGGTTAAAAAATGATGGAAATAATCATAAGCATCTTCAGGAGTCTCTTTAGGGATGTTTCCTTTTGCAACATCTTCAGCAGTGTATTTTTTTAATTCCAGATATTTTGATTCTGGCTGGGAGAAAGGAACGTAATTAGTATTTTTGAATCTGATTTTTTGAAGATTATAATAAAGGGTCATCATCATATTACTCCTGACATCTTCTAGTTTCCATTTTAAGGGTTTACATTGAAATTCCATGCCTGTGAATGGAATCTCAGAATTCATAGAAATGAGATTTATTGTAATGTTCTCGAAAGTCATTTCAGAATTCTCTTTTTTCATCATTTCTTTAGCAAATTCATAAGCTTGCTTTAATTTTACAGGAAGAGTGACAGCAATCCTTGTAATCTTAGAGCTTTTCTCTGAATTTTTGTTTCTGACATCAACAGAGTAGTCAACCACCACAAATATGTCATTCTCTGAAATTGTGACTTCTGTTTTAGGTCTTGTCAATTCTTTGATTTCGAAATCATTTTGTATGCCTGAAAAATTTGAAACACAGCGGTCAAGATTTTCATTCACATACGACTCGAGTTCTTTTTGCATTTCCTCAATAGTTGGAATTTTTTCAGCTCCTTTGATATGCCAGAAAGGGACTTTAACAGCCCCGAGATTAATTCTTAAATTCGGATCATTTGCTATTTGGTCAGGAACATTGATATATCCTCCCTGTAAACCCATTAATTTCACACCTTCCTTGGAAATGTCATAAACACAAGTTTCTAATAAATTACCAACCGGCTTAGCTTCCTGGGGGATTATGCTTTTTTTATCAAAAATTCCTTGATTTGAAGCGTAGAATAATGCTAAAGAAACAAGTATTATTATGCCTATTACAACGAAAAGACTTAATTGGGCTCTTTTATACTTTAATTCATATTTTAACTTATATTTTAATATGGGCGCTAACATAGAGCCTGCTTTATCAAATAGTTCAAACCCATCCCCTCTTTTTTTGTTCTGCATTTTTAAATTGTTCCTAGTAATTTACACAGATTGCAATCATTGTAATGACTAATTTCAATCATACTATTTTGGAATCATATCGTATTGGAATCATATTATTAATCAAATACTAATCAAGCCCGGCTGATGCACTTAGCCGCAATATTAATCATGACTAAGCCGCATGACTTATCCTGATGATTTATACTGCGTAAACACCCATGACCCAAATTAAACAAATTTACGCAAGAACTGTTTATAAAGGTTGCTGTGCGATTGGCTCTGTAGAAAACCTAATCAGTCCCACTTTCGCAATCAAAGAAAAAGTATGTGCATAACCTCTTCAAAATTCCACATTATTGACTTTATAATTTGACTTTATAATGTTATGTACAAGAAAAAGAAGTATTTAAAAAGAGATTGTTTTTTCTAAAGGATAATTGGAAAGTTTTGGAAAGTTCTGATTGTTTGTTAAAGTTTATCAAATCAGTTGATTTTTATGTTAACAAATGACCCGAGTTATTTCTGAAAATAAGTAAAAATAAACAGTGAAATGAAACAAGGAGATATGAACAAAATGAAAGGAACAGTAAAATTTTTTAATGCAATGAAAGGATTTGGATTTATAGCTGCTGAAGATGGAAAAGAAGTTTTTGTACATCAATCAGCATTACAGAATGGTGTGACTTTGAACGAAAGAGACACAGTTACATTTGATGTAGAAAACGGCGATAGAGGATTAAAAGCAGTTAATGTTAAGAAGGAATGATTAAACTTAATTATTCTGACTTATTAAACTCATAAATTTAGAGGGTTAGAGAGAAGAGTTTTATCAATCATTGTTTTTGTCGATTTTATTATAGTACTCTTTACCAAAAATATCAAAAAATTATTGCGGCGTTTCAGTTTCTTCCCAAGAGAAATTATCAAAAACATAGGTAGCCAGTGATTCAAGATCTTGTGATCTTTGTTTATCGCTTGTTGCTCCGAGCGTCACAATAATT
>CAZDUE010000042.1:0-1588 GCA_964508575.1 uncultured Methanosarcinales archaeon | reverse complement strand
GCAGCGTTGCCAGCGCGATGGCCTACATGGGGTACAAAAACAAGCAATAAAAAATGGTTTGTCCTATTATAATTAGTTACGGTTTTCTTCATAACTGATTATTGTCCGCAACTAATGAACAGTATTCTTTAAATAGGATGCTTGTTATTTTAGTAAAATGACGTTAATCCTATTGAGAAACTGCAGATTCATCGTAACTCAAAACGAAAAGCGAGAGATTCTTGAAAACTGCGATATTTTTATAGATCAAGGAATTATAAGCAAGATTGGAAAGAACCTTAAAGTTCCTGGTAAATTAATAAAGATCAATTGTTCTGATAAGATTGTGATGCCTGGACTTATTAACAGTCATACTCATCTAGGAATGACCTCTTTAAGAGGAATTGCTGATGATCTTGAATTAGATGACTGGCTCGATAAGCATATACTTCCTGCTGAAAAAAAAATGTCTGAGAAAGATATTTATCAAGGAACTTTGCAAGGATGTACTGAAAGCTTAAGATTCGGGACAACAACTGTGTGCGAGATGTATTATCCAATCGATTCTGTGTTCAAAGCAATTGTCAAATCAGGAATCAGATCAGTCATAACGCCAACAATTGGAGATAATATCAAATATTATGATGTTCAAGAAGCTGAAAAAAAAATAAGTGAGTTGTCAAAGTCATTGAATCTAAATCAATCAAAACGCATCAGTTTCGGGATTGCTCCTCATTCTGTCTATGCATGTTCTGAAAAGCTTTTGAGAAAATGTTCTGAATATCCTGGAATAAAACACATCCATCTTGCAGAAACTCGTAAAGAACGAGTAGATCTTTACAATAAGACTAAACTGCTTCCTGCAAATTATTTGGATTCTCTCAGTCTTCTTGATGAGAAAACAGTTCTTGCGCATTCTATATGGCTGACAAAATCAGAGTTACGGCTTATTGCTGAGAAGAAAGCCAAAGTTGCTCATTGTCCTGCTTCTAATATGAAACTAGCTTCAGGAGGAGTAATTGCTTTAATTGAGATGCAAGAGTATGGAATCATTGTTGGATTAGGAACAGATTCTTCAGTTTCTAATAATTCGCTAGATATGTTCCGCGAAATGAGAGTTTGCGCGCTGCTGCATAAACAGCACAGGTGGGATCCTAAATCTGCAAATGCTCAAAAAGTCTTAGACATGGCCACAATTAACGGAGCAAAGGTTTTAGGAATTGAAAAACTAGGTTCAATCCAAGAAGGATGGAAAGCAGACATCATAACTTTGAATCTGGATATTAACTTACAGCCTGCAAAAAAAGAACGAATAATCTCGCATATTGTTTATTCAGCATCTGGATTTAATGTTGATACTGTGATTGTTGATGGGAATATAATTGAGAGAAATTGAGTTTAGTATAAAATGATAAATATATTGATATGATAAACTATTGATTGAAAGCATGTGTTCTTGCCAACATTTGTGAGTTAGTTGTTACATAATTGCAGATATAATCAACAACTTCTCTTAGAACTGATCTCATTTCCAAAGGAGTGGTTTTATTTTTTTCAAAACCAATATGATAAGCTAAGTTTATTGGTTCATCTCGTGATCGAGAATCAT
>CAZDUE010000041.1:6379-11691 GCA_964508575.1 uncultured Methanosarcinales archaeon | reverse complement strand
GTTTTGCCTTTCAGTTTTAGAATTCAAGATTTGAATCAGATGTATGCAGTCCTTAAAAAAGGAAAATATTATGGAAATGATAATGAATCTGTAGATATGCAAGAAGGACTTATAGAACGTGCAAATTTTCGAACAAAAGTAGCAGGAGGAAGTTACTCGGAAAAAACTGAAGAAACTGGAAGTGCATACACCGTATTTGATAATAAAATTGAAACAAT
The DNA here is from genome assembly GCA_964508575.1 of uncultured Methanosarcinales archaeon. Taxonomy (GTDB): domain Archaea; phylum Nanobdellota; class Nanobdellia; order Woesearchaeales; family CAZDUE01; genus CAZDUE01. Next base: position 11,473 of record CAZDUE010000041.1, on the reverse strand, counting down.
GGATGATCTTGTTCGCGAATTAAAGCAAGGAAATTTCCATTACGATGATAAAATAGTTCCTCACAATCCAGGTTATATAAGAAGAAGTTTAAGATCTGCTCTTGTTAAAATTAAAGATAATAATCCGGATAGTAACAATCAGGATGGTGACAAGCCAATAGGAGAAATATCAGAATTCTCTTTGGCATCTGCAATGGAACATCTAAAAAGATTATTTCCAGGAATATCCTTTGAGACATGATAACTAATAAAAAGAACAGATAAAAAGAGGTAAAGATGAAAAAAAGAGGTGCTTTAAGTAGAAAAGTAATTTCATTAATTGTACTTCTATTATTTTTATTCTCCATAATTCCAACAGTAAAATCAGAGATATGCCCTTCAATAAGCCAGGAAGAATTTGTCGGAGCAGTAGAAGAAGCAATTAAAGATAAAAAGAGCTTTGCTGATATTGAAAAATTAATTAGAGAAAAAGACCCTGGTATTTCAGAAGATCGAGTCTCAAAATTTATTTCATCAATAAAATCAGACATTTACAAAGGAGTTATTGAAGGAAATCAAGAAACTTTAGATTATGTTTCAGAAACCGGAGTTTTAAAAACTGAAAAAATACAAAGCATCCTTGATGAAAATCCTGAAACAGCAGTTCAGCAGTTGAACAGATTATCAAGATTATTAGACCAGTCTCATTTTGATCAAGCTCAGTATATCGAACTTATAACACAGTATCCTTCAGAGATTGCAGCACGATTGATATTGAAAGATCTCCAAGAACTTAAAGTTATTAATCTTGAAACAGAAATAGCATACAAAAAGGAGATAGAACAAAAAAACAAAGAAATATTGGAAAAAAGAAAAATATTGCGATTAGGATATGCTCAAAGTATTGCAGGAATTAAAGATTTGGATAAAAGAACTGAGATGCTTCAACAATTGATTAATGCTGGATTTGATCAGGAATTAGAGATTTTGAGAGTTCAAAATGATAATTACTTAGCAGCAAACAGAGAAGTAGAAAAAAATCCCTCTGATGGGGCTATAAAAGAACAAGCTGAAAAAACCAATGATTACTTGGCTGTTCTGAATCCAATTTCTGATGAGCTTAAAGACTTATCATCAAGAGTATTTTTTGCTGACCTTGGTGCAGATTCAAGAGTCTCTGCACTTATAAAAGGGGATTTTCAAAAGGCAGGATTTGAAATAGGAAATAATCCTTTTGTAAAAGATAATAGTGATAGATTCCAGAAAGTTTATGATGCTTTTGTAATTTTCAAAGCGGCTCTGAAACTGAAAAATTTGGATGATCACAAGTTCAATAATGCTTTGTCAGGAGTTTATGGCTATCTTCAAATTGTCGGTGCCAAGATAAAAGTTCCAAAAGAAGTGATAAGTAATTTAGATTCAAGTATTTTTTCAAAAATAAGATATCAATTGCCCTCTAGATTAGATCCTAATGATCCTGAGCATAGAGCCAGAATTCCAGTTTTTGGGATAAAATCTGTTGCAGTTCTTGAAAATGGAAATCCAAAAGTATTATTTGTTCAAGGTTTAGGAGATCACTTTTATGAGTTGGCTTCATTAGATAATTCTTTTGACTCAGAGAGTGATCCAGAACCTTTTGACAGGTCCAATGCTCTTCAGAAACTAATTGACAGAGGAATGACTGAAAAGCAGGCAAGAGAAAAACTATCCAGCGTTTTAGGATTTGAATTTCAAATAGAATTAGAAAATAAAAATGGAGAATTAGTGCCAAGGATAGTTGGTCTTCAGATAAATTCTCAGATTACTGATAACATGGCTCTTAATGGAATAAATCCAGATGTTAAAACAGTTCAATCATTAACAAATGCATTAATACAATCAATCGACCCTTTATTATTCTCTGATAATTTCAAAGGAGTTGAAGTTTCTAACCCAAATCTTCAAGCAAGGGATGGAGCAAGAGAAGTTTCTAATGCCGAGTTAAGAGAAACAGTAAAACAAGCAAGCATAAAAACTCTTGAAGAACTGAAAAAGAAAAGTGAACAGCCTAAAGCTGAAAAAACTTTGGAAGATATTGCAGATATTCAGATTGTTGATGAAGAAACTGCTGATTTACTTCCTGAGCAAGAAAGAGAAATTCCTTTAAATTTTGAAGAAAGAACAAGATTTTCAAATTTAGCAGTTTCAATTGCTCAAGAGGAATATTCGGATTCTCAGAACAGAGAGACATTTGAGGATTTGGCTCAGAGATTAGCTCAGTCTGATAAGAAAGAAGATATTGAGCTTTACAATACAGCAGCAAGATCCAGAATAGAATCATTGTTGAAAGCCGTAGGAATAGATAATTTTGAAATTCCAGAACAAATGTTCGAGTATAGAAGACAAATGTCTCGTTATGGCTGGGATGAGCATCTTAATTTGATGCAGTACGAGATTCTAAGATTAAGAGAAACTTTAAAATTATCTCCAGAAGAAACTGCTGCAATGCTTTTAGCAGTAGAAGTCCATGATTTTGGAAAAGTTTACAGTTTAGAAGATAGAATAAGACAATTAGATCCTTCTGCACAAGTTCCTGAGAATTTTAATTCAATCGCAGTCTTTATAGCAAGTAAAAGTAATAAAGATAAAAACATGCGTGAAGCTTTAAAAAATCCTTCAAACCCTGAATTTCAAGAAAGAGATGAACAAGGAATTACAGCTGCAGAGAAAATAACTAAAACTTACACAGCTTATCAAAAATACGTAGATTCTCATCCCGAAGAAAGAAAACTTCTTGAAGATATGGGTGTATTCAGAGACAATCAAGGACTATTAATTAAAGATACTCAAATTATTGATCTTACTGGAAACAATCCTTATAAAATTCACATGGTCTGGCTTGCTGATATTCTAAAAGGAATGACATTCAAAGTAAATGGAAAAGATATAACTAAAGATGTTGTTGCAGGAGCTGTTGGTCATCATACAATGCAAGGTTACGGTCTTCCAGGAAGTCAAAAGATTAAATCAATGAACATTCAAGGATTAAATAAGGTGCAAGATATATCTGAGAATAGTAGAATTTCACAGTTCATGAATATTGTTGATATCTATCAGTCATCAACTTCTAAATTGAGAAGTTCTAAAAGAAGTCCTGCTGATGCATTGAAATGGATGATTGAAGAATGGGAAAAAGGAAAAAATCCATTCAGAGATGCTTATCAGCAGTATAATATTGAGGCATTAAGGGCTTTGATAGAAGGAGAAGTTCAAGATGAAACAGCAAGATCAGAATTAAATGATGAGCTTAGCAGATTAGAACTTATTGTACTGTCAAGAACAAGACCAAGTATAAATTCTGCGTTAAATGGTGCTGAAGAGACAAATCAAAAAGAGCTGGAGCAAATTGTTTTTGATGAGGTTCTTGATGAAACAGGAGTCTTGTCATCTGAAGCAGTGTCCTGGGCAATTTCAGATTCAGTTGAGATGGCTCAAGATTTAAGAGAATCTTTGACTTCAGATCAACTAGTTGAAGTTTACAAAACAAAAGTTCAGTATTTTTTTGATAAGCTGAACGAGAATAATGAAAATAAAAACTCAGAAGGTGTTGACTATTATTCTGATTTATTGTATCAAATTGAGCCTTTGGTTCCTAAAGATGCAAAACTAGGAGAAGGATTTTTTGGCTCTACATTCTTAGTGGAGCATAAAGATAAGAAAGTTGTTCTGAAAGTAAGTAAAGTCCCGAGTTTTGGAGCTGCTGCATCAAAATTAGGATTGTTAGGAATGTTCAAGATGATATTAAACCAGCCGTCTTTAGGTTTGGAAATCATTATAGACCGTTTATCTCGTAATTTTGGGACTATCAACAGAGAAGTAGATTCTCTGAGAAGATTAAGTTCAATAGAGGGAGTTCCAGGAGTTGTAGAAAAATACACTCCAAGAATATATGCTCAGGAGCTTGTATCAGGGAAAAATCTTGATGATTATCTTGAAGATAATTTTCCTTCAGAACAATTTTATAAAGATCTAGAAAAATTAGTAATCCAAATAAATTTTGACTCTGAAGGTAAGCCCCTTGTTCAGCACAGGGATCTTCATATGGGCAACATAATCGTTGATGAAAATGGAAATCCTCATATCATTGACTTTGGAAGATCTCAAAGCAGTAATATGGGCTTATCGGGATTGATTCAAAAGTTATATGTAAGCATTTTTAAGAGGAATGATCAGGAGTCAGTTAAAAAGATAAAAGAGGATTATCCTGATCTCAGCACTCTGGAAGATCCTGTGAAATTCTTGGAAGATAAAATTGAGCATTATAAATCTCAGCTTGGTAGAGTCAAGACATTAAAAGATCAAAAAACTCAAGATTATTATAATCAAGTTTTAAGCAAAAGATTAGCTCATTATACTAAGGCATTGGATAGGTTGAATGAAAGACAAGAGTATTTATCTTCTGGAATAGCTCCTGCTGTTATTATTTCAAGAACTTCTGCTCAACTTGCTCTTCTTTATGGTGATGTTTTGTTTGCAAAGAATCAGGAGGATTTTACAAAGTCCATTTATGAAATAGAAAAAAATAAGCAGACAGGAGAATTAACTATCAAAGGATATTGGCCTGATTATGATCAGAACGTTAAAACATTTAATGCAGCGCAATTTAATGAGATGCTAATATTACTAAGAGAAAATGGCTTTCCAGAAACAGCAGATAAAATTATACAGGAGCTTTTCAATATTCAAAAAAATAAAGATGCTTATAATCTGCAAACAGGAAAGATAAAAGATGAAAATTCCAGAGAAAATAAAGTTAGAGATTTTTTAATTGAATTAGAAAAAACTATTGATTCAGTTATTAGTATCAATAAAGAATTGACTGAATATCAGAAAAAGAATCTTGAAGAAAGAATGAAAAATATGCAGAATAAACTTTACAATCCTTTACTTGATCCAGATATTACCGACTTATGGATTGATAAAGAAGATAGATTGGCTGATGGGGAATTTAAAACAGAAGATGCAGCTAAGCTGCTTACGAATATTCCTGGAGTTACAAAAGGTATTATGAGAGGGCATGATATCTCTATATTTTATGATGGACGTACAGTAATTTTAGCAGGAGGTTCTGGAGGA
>CAZDUE010000041.1:0-6369 GCA_964508575.1 uncultured Methanosarcinales archaeon | reverse complement strand
GAGGAACAGGAAATACGGATCGTAACGCGGTCAATAACATAATAAACATGATTGTAGATCAAGATATCATATCGAAACGTATTACTAATGATCAGCAAGCTGCAAGAAGAAATATGCTTAAATACGCGCTTTACAAAGGTTTTAATTTGCCTTCTGTTCACTTCTTTACTGAAAATGGCATTAAGTACGGAGCGTTTTTTGTTGATGAAAACGGAAATAGAAAAGTTTACGTTGCCAGTGATATAGAACAGGTCATAAGGAGTCAAAATCCAAGCATTTCTGATTCTGAAATTAAAAATAAAGTTTTAGAAATTAAGAAAGAGATTTACTTGCATGAGTTATTGCATAATGTTTTTAGGGAGATGAGAGATAAGTCAGGATTAAGTATGGAAGGAATTGATGAGGAAGTTTTAGTTGATGCGTTTATTGTTATGATGAAGGGAGGGTTTGTTTCTTCTAAAAATCAAGAAGCTCTAAATGTATTCAAGACAAGAATTTTCAGTGTTGCTGATTTGAGAGCTGCTGAAATTAGCAGTAGTTTATTCAGCTTGAAATTTAATGATGCTGGAGAAAAGTTATTTGAAATTGCTCATGACAAATATGAAGGTGAAGTTCTAACTCAAGAACAATTAGCATTGATTATTGCAGAGGTAAATGCTCGTCTCGCAATATGCCAAGCTTAGTAATTACTTAAAAATAGTAAAAAAGAAAAGATTTATATACTTCTCCGAGTCCTTATTGCGAAATGGAACAATATGATGTATATCTTTGTGCAGAAGGCGATAATAAAATACAGTTCATGCTTCATGTTGCTGAAACAATTAAGAGTCTCTCAAGTCAAAAGAAAATTGGATGTTTTTCTTTAGAACTCGATTTTGCAAAATATCAAAAGGTATTAGATCGTTTTACTGAGTTTTCTGAGCAAGAAAGAATAGATTCATTTGGGCTTATTTATGGTCCTTCTGTGATGATTGCAAAAAAAAGAGGATTAGATGTCATTGCTTCAGATTACAGAGATACATTAGCAGATTATATTGTTAAAACTTTAGAAGCTGAAGCAGAATCTTTGGATGAATCAGCATTATTAAATTTACTATCTCCGTTAACGATTAATGGCAGAATTGAAGACGATTCAGTTTATAAAAAATTCTTCAGAATGGTTCCTCCCATAGATTCTCTAGCGCAATTCTTTATAGAGGTCAACAATGAAGAGCGTGAAAGATTTACTGCGAATTTTTTATCTGAGTATTTAAGAAAAAATAATAAAGCTGTTCTTCATTTAGGATCACAAAGCAGAATTATAGGGGTTCAAAATAAGTTGATGAGTCAAGGATATGGCGTTAAATTTTTGTGATTTTTTGATAAATTCTTCTTTCACTTGCTCTTATTGACCTAACTCTTTCTAAAAGCTCATCAAAATAGTCTTTTTCAAAATATTTGCCATTTTTAAGCCGCTCATCATCCATAACAAAACCTTTGATGATGTAATCCTTGAGAATTTTTGTTGCCCAAATTCTAAATTGTGTGGCTTGTCTAGAGTTCACTCTGTATCCAGCAGAGATTATTGCATCCAGGTTGTAGAATATTTGCTCTCTTTTTATATCTCTATTTCCCTCTTTTTGAACTATTCGAATTTTTCGGATGGTTGAGTTTTCATCTAATTCATTTGTTTTAAATATCTCTTTTAAATGATAATTAATAGTATTTACTTCAACATCAAACAATTCAGCCATTCTTTTTTGAGTAAGCCAGATGTTTTCGTCATGCAAAAAAGCTTCTACTTTGACATTTCCATCAGGAGTGTTATAAATTAAAAAGTTAGTAGTTGCAATTTTATCTTTTTCCATTAATTTGTGTAATGCTTGGTCATTTATAAACTTCTCGCAGGCATTTGTCCAGTGATTTTATTGCGCCGTAGGCGCTTAGGGGTTTAATACCCCGGAGCTTGCTCCGATTGGGTAGTTCATTTCCATAATTTTTCAGCATTTTTCATTGATTCTTGGACATCTTCTAAAGTGATGTTAAGATCAACATTGTGTTCTCCAAGGAGGTCGAAGAATTCGCTTAGTGTTACTCCTGCGAGTTTTGCTCCTAGTCCTAGGCTTACTTTTTTTTCTTTGTATAAGTGAACTGCTTTGTGCTTTTTGCCTTCTTTAACTAGTTCGCGTATTACTTCTGATTTGTTTTCTTTCAAAATTTTTGAAAATAGTTCAAGATTTTCTGTATTAATTCTTATTGACATTGTTTCCATTTTTTTCCACCTCATTAATGTAATATTCATAAATTTTTTTCGAGTATCTTCCAAGATGATCTAATTTATTTATTTTATCTATTGCTTCTTCTTTACTTATGATATTTTTTTTATTCATACTGGCTACAACAGTCATAGCACATAAAAAATTAATTTTTTCTATCTTACAAAGTTTTATAAGTTCTCCATCATCTGTTAAGATTGCTGAATATTCATTTCTGTCAAAAATGCTGAACGCTGCTGCTTCTCCAATATCTAGATGAAAGTTTTTCATTACATTTCTTGTTTTTTCGATATTTGATTTCTTAACAACTATTCTTTTGTTTTCTATTTCTTTTTGCAGCAATTTTGCATCAAAATTTTCTGAAACAAGGATTTCTTCTTTAACTTCTTCAGGTATAATTATAAGGGGGGAGTGATCTAAAAATTTTCTGAGTAAACTTATTTTTGCCAGTAGTATCAATGTTGAGCTGTTCGAAACAATCATATTACATTTGTATACATTCGTTGTATATAAACCTTTTTCTTTTCAATATTGAAAATAATTGTGTTTGAAAAATGACATCCCGAAACCTTTATATAATACTATGCCAATATTTAAGAAATATTATAGTAATATTACGACCAGTATGGAAAATCCCACAAAAACTGAAAAAACCATGAAAAAGTTAATGGTTCACGTGTACCTTTCCGAGGAGGAAAAGCAAAAGATAGAAGAAGCTGCAAAAAAGCTAGGAATATCTGTTTCTGCATACATCAAAGTCAAACTCTTTAAAGGTGATGACTTATGAAAAGTGCTATTCTAAAAGGCAAAACTCAATCAGAGCTAGAATCAAGAGCGTCGTCAGGGGATGCTCCTTTGCGAAAAGCAAAGCACCGAACCGAAGGTGCAAAGGAACTTCTGTTCCTTGCACAAGTAGCTTTGCTACTTTGTGACTGTGCCTACGGGAAGACAGCTCCATCAGAAAAGACAGCGGGAGTATTGCTGGATAGCACTCGAAAATTTTGTAGCACATCAAGAAAAAAATCACCAATTATCCTGCCAAAACTATTCGCAATTCTTGTAATCATGCTAATAATGTTAGAGCCAGTTGCTTTAGCAGTAAGTTTATGCGCTTCTTACTCGCAGTTAGAAACTACTGCAATTGAAAGCTTAAAGAAAAATCTAAAGAAAGATCCATCAAAAGAGCAGATAGAAAGAATATTACAGCAAGTTCTTTTACAAAAAATAAATGAAGAAATTCAAGTTATAAACACTCAGAATCCTGAGTTTAGCATACCGCAGGATCAATTGAATGCATTAAATTCGCAAACTTCAGAACAGCTCTATGATATTTACAAAAAGTTATTCGAGCTGAATACAGATACAGATACTAAAAAAACAAAACCATAGAAAGCAGATGATGCTAAAAATATTTTGTCAGGTAAAAAAGTTGATATTGAAACTATTATTAAAAGCAAGTTAGACTTTGATAAAAAACTTCAAGATTATAATGATCAACTTAAAAATTATGATTTATTAGATTCTAGGAAGAGAAGAGGAGAAACTCTTACTGTTGAAGAAAATAAAAATTTAGAACAAAATAAAGCTCTTGCTGATGAGAGATTTAGTTTTGTTTCTAAATATTCTCAGTATCATTCTTTAGCAAGTGCTCGAGATCCTAGCAGTTCTACATACAAGCATCTTCAAGGTCATTTTGATGGTTCTGAAGTTGGATCAGTTTTTACAAATAAAGAAGGTAATACTTTTACTAATCCTCAGGAAGTAATTGATTTTGCTGAGAACGTACTTGCAGAAGCTTACAAAACTGGAAATCTGCCAAAGAAAGATGGTTGGACTCTACGTTTAGTATCAGGAACACCTCCGGGTGGAAGAATAGTAATTGAAGCAGTTTCTGAAAATTCAATAGGAAAAGATGCTTTAGTGGAAATAAATGATAACAATAAAGATAGTGTATTTAGAGGCAAGCGTACAACAGGAGGCAGAGATAATGAAGTGAACTTGATTCCAGGAACTAAGAAGAAAACTAACAAAATGTTTATAATTGGAGGGCCTTATGGTCCAACAGGTAGCTTTGGTTTATTCACAGTTTTCCCTGGAGAATACGCTTCTTCATTCACTCCAATTAATGATCCTGTTGTAGGAATGACTGGAACTGAATTTTGGAATTCTCATGGGTTTGTTGCTGAAGCTAGTGAGTTAATAAACAAAGGAATTGATCTGCAGTATGATTCTAATATTGTTTTGCCTTATGAAGCTACCAAAGAAACTTTTACAGAAAATGATAAAGTAATTCATTATTATGTTCCAAGAAGACTTGATTCTTTGCGAGTTTTTGAAGTTGCAAAAGCTGTTTCAAATAAAGAGCGTCCTTTGATTGTTGATATTGGTGGAGGTGCTGGTTTTAATGCTCTTCTTTTAGCTGCTGAGGGAGCTGATGTTGTTGTTATTGATCCTAATGAAGATGTTGTTAGAAAAGCTGCAGTAAAATTAGGTCTTACTGAAGGACCAAAAGGAGTTTTCAGTAATAAAGATAAATCAATAAGGTATTTGATTGCTTCTGCGGATCAAGCAAAGGAAAAATTAAATCAAATAGGAATTAAGACAGCGCAGTTTAGTGAACAAATTCAAAGCAAGGAAAAAGATTTGCTTAAAAGAGCCAATATTTTGGCTGATAAGATTGAAGAGTTGCAAAAATTAGAACAAGAAATATATGATTTAGAAAATAGAGGGAGTGATAGCTTAGCTGAACAAAAGAAAAAGGAATTGGATCAGAGAAAACTTAAACTAGAAGAAGACCAGGAAAATTTGCTTGAGGATTACGAAATTTTAGAAGTGCAAAAATCAAAAGAGAAAACTGAAAGTGATATTGATCTGGTTTTTAACTCTTTCATGCCTTTTAGTTTGGACTTCACCAGACAGATAAGAGATCTTGGAGCTAAATCAATTGTGTATGTGATAGAGGAAGGCGGCAGTACAGGTATTGATGTAATTCCAGAAGTATTGAATTATGATTTAATAGCTCCTGAAATTTTGCGGCAAGGAATTTTTGAGGAAAGTTACAAGCCAAGTTACTATCAAGAATCTATGCACTGGTCTCATCAAAGAAAGCCGTTTGATCAAAATTTAAGACCAACTACAGTACGTTTTGAAGTCCAACTGAAAAGCAGACAGGATGTGGAAGTTTCTCAATCAGTATCGTCTGAAGATATGTATCTCTGGGAACAAGGAGCAAAGGAGAATAGTGATTATGCTTTTGAAGTAATTTATCTTGATGAAGAAATCTTAGGAACTAAAACCAATCAAAAAGTAAGGCCATTGAAAAAAGCATTTGATGACCTAAAAAACAGATTGCAACAAGATGATTTGTCAATAATAAATAATCTTGATGTTGATGATGATACAAAGAGTTTTTTAATTTCAAATAAAGGAACTCCTCAAGTTGTTGTAACTTTAGGTGATTTATTAAATGAAGGTTTGATAACAAAAGAACAAGCAGCTTTGTTACTGCCTAAAATTCAAGGAGGTTCTACTGATAGTGCGGTTCTTGAAAGAGTTTCTTATAACAGGAAAAAAATTACTGATGGACTAATAGCTTTGAGTCTTCCTTTGCAAGTTAAAGATTTTATGCCTATTCTTGGTCCAGTATTAAGTTCTGGAAGAGAGATTACTTTCCAAGACATGCAGGATATTCAGAAAAGATTATTAGCTAATGGAATAAATCTTGATAATTCCCAATTAGGAAAATTATTTGGATTAATTAAAAGCGCAAAAGATCAAGATCAAGTTCAACCCAAAGAAAAGCCTAAAGCTCCTGAAGTTTCTGTAATTGTTACCAAGAGAGCAGAGGAAGTTAGAAAGACTGCTTCAAGTTTAGAACAAAAGCTTAAAGGAAAACTAGGTGATACTCAAGAGGTAAGAAATTTTGCATTGTCATTCTCCAGAGGAATCGATAGAACTCTTACTAGTAATGATAAAGATGCTCAAAGATTATCTGCTCTGGAGGGAATCTTATTAGAAGTTGAAGGCATAAGCACTGCTCTTGATCAAAATCTAGAAACTGTAAAAATTCTTGGAGAACATCCTATAAGTTTTTACAGTTACAGCAAAGGAGATG
>CAZDUE010000040.1:11212-11902 GCA_964508575.1 uncultured Methanosarcinales archaeon | reverse complement strand
GTCATGGAAATTAGATATGATTTCTGATTCTACTCCTTTGCTATAGTTGTTGAAATTTCTGAATTTTTTCTCCATGTTTTCAAAATTTATTGTGTTTTCACTATATTTGCATCTTATTGGTTCAGAAGCGTTAACTCGCAAGGAAGTAAGAAGACCTGAAAGCATTAGATAATCTTTAGTATTTTCTGTTGAATTTACAACAACTCCCTGCATTAGAGCATCAAAACTTAAGATGCTTGGGTTTTCCTTATCAACAATAAATGGTTTATTTAATATTGACGTTTTTCCATTTAAGAGATCTGTGCAGTTAAATTTGATAAAAGAACTCTTGGTAAGACCATTTGCATAAGGAAGTGGCTTTTCTATTTGAACTGTATGAACTATATTGTTTGTTGTGTTCATATTTCTCTGTTCTATTGTGCTAAAAGATAATCCTTCAATGTTGTGGAATAATTTACAGGTAGCTGGATAACTAGTATTTACTTGTATGAATGGTTTTTCTTTGTTTGAAGTAAAAGGGCGTGGTCTTACTGAAGTTATTAAAGCTGGAGTGTTATCAAATCCTAATAATAGATTTTGATCTTGTATATTTACTCCAAAGTCAACAGCTCTTGCTATAACAGGAAATGCTTTGAATGTGGTCCTAGAATCAACATCAAAAGTAAGATTTGCTGTAAATATTGTTTTGCC
>CAZDUE010000040.1:0-11202 GCA_964508575.1 uncultured Methanosarcinales archaeon | reverse complement strand
ATTAGCTTTAAATGTTTTTGGCCTGTTATTGATAAAAGTAGATACATAAACATCTGCTTCTTCGTTTACTATTCCTGTTACATTCACTTTATTATTCACAGTCCTAAAAAAAGTATCATTAACCTTAACAGTATTAACCCCTTTAACATCTACAATTTCAAAAACAGGAGGAGTATTGTCTTTAACAAGATTTATGCACCTTTTGAATTCTAAATTTCCTATTAAATCTTCTGACCTAAAGCATAGTGTTCCAGTACCCGGCTGAACATCTGGAAGTATTAATGGCCTGAAAAAGATATTTATAGGCTCACAATCTGACGACTGAGAGAAGCACCACTTTATGGAGTTATTATTGCATCTGAATTCTCCTGAAGTTCCTTCTAAGTTGGAGCATGACAAAGTAATATTTCCTCTAAGGAAAGGGAATGAATTGCTGAAATTAAAGTTTTCCACTTTTCCTGATCTTATGATTTTTGCACTTGTTAATATCTTCCTTGTTTTTCTTTCTCTGAATACTTTATTAAGATCAGTTACTGAAAGTCTTGTTAGCTGATCAGTAGCATTGAAGAAGTAAGAGTTGTTTCCTTCATCCAGTGCAATATCCGCAAGACTATAAATTTCTAGTCCTGTTAAGTTATTTATGTTTTTTCTTCTGCTTATGTCATTAAAATTCCTTTTAATAGTAAACTTCTTACCATTCAAAGTCAAAATCAGATTAACTAAGCTTGGTGGATTTCCTGAATTTACTTCAACATCAAACTGTTGTGTATTATGATTTGTAGTAAAATCAGCAACTGGATTTAATATTCTTATTATTGGAGCCCCTTTTATTATTCTTATTACAAACTCTTTTCCTTCCCCCGGAGTCCCATTCAAATCATTAGAAAAAGTAGTTATCCTCACAGAATAATTCCCATCATCCAAAACTGGAAGTTTTCCAATCATCGTTGTATTAAAACCTAAATTCTGCTTTGTTAATTTCGTTACAATAACATTAGAGTTCGTTTTGATATTCTTCACAACTATATCAGAAAGAACAAGATTAACCCCTTTCCCTTTATCTTTTATCAACACACTAACATTATCCAAAGACCCAAAAACACCTGACTTCGGATTAAAATCAATAATCTCAGGACCTTGATTTATATAATTAATCTTCCTCAAAACAGTAAAATTATTCCCAGCCCTATCTGTAGAAACAACCTTCAAAGAATTATTCCCCGTTTTTAACGAAAGTCTCGCATTAAACTTTGTTTGATCTCCTGTAAATATAGGACTTCCAAAAAGCTCATTATTAAATATTATTTTAACTTCTGAAAACCTCTCAGTAACCCCTGAAACCTCAAGGAAAGAATTAATCGTCGAAACATCAGAACTCGGAGTAAAATTAACTATCACTGGACGCGTAACATCAGGAATAAACAAAACCTCAACCTGTTTAGAAGCAAAAAGCTTTTCAGGATCCTCACAAAGTATTGTGTACGAATATTCTTTATTCTCATCAAGCAAACCCTGACTCCTTCCAGACACCGAAGAAATATCAGTCGAATGAACAAACACATTACTCTGCTTATCCTTCCTCAACTTTATCTTTTGAGCATCAGTAAAAGTACTTGCTAAGAAGTCAAAAATAAAAACTTTTCCCTTATCAGACGATAAAGTTGAAGACGCAAAACAATCAACATTAAAAGGAGTAACAACCCTTATCTTAGGACGCAATGAATTCACAAAGTTTTTCGGACTTATATCAGACACAAAAACAGGAGCATTCAACCTCGTCTCAACATTCACAGTCTTCAAATCCGCAACATTCCCAGCAGCATCCTGGCAAGCAATAAAAAAAGTATAATTCCTATTAACCGCAAAACTAGAAATCAACCCAGTCTCCACAGTCTTATTATACCTATCAAAATTATTAAAAACATTCTCCATAAGATTAAAATCAACAATTGATTGACTGTACTTACATCTCACTGGCTCAGAAGCATTAACTCGCAGAGAAGCAAAAAGCCCCGAAAGCATAACATAATCCTTCGTATTCTCAGTAGAATTCACAACAACCCCCTGCAAGAAAGCATCAAAACTAGAAATCACAGGACTTTCCTTATCAAAAATAAACTGCCGCGAAACAACAGAAGACTTAACATAAAGAACATCATTACAATTAAACAACAATATCGATCCCACCCTCGTTATTTCAGAACTCGGAAGATCAAAAAAAGGAACAATCGTGTGAAATATTCCGTCAGCAGAGGAAAAACTTTGGTTTTGCTGGAAGCTTGGAGGAAGCCCTTTAATAGGATATTTTAGTGTGCATGATGCTGTTTTGCTTGTGTTTATTGCTATAAGGGGCTTTGCTTTATTTGAAGTAAACGGATTAGGCTGGAATGCAATTATTGACGGTCCAATATTATCAAAAATAAGCTGTACTTCTTTTTCTCTTAGATTAGAGCTAAAATCAAATGCTTTTACAACCACAATAAATGGCCTGAAATTTTCATTGGATCTTACATCAAGAGACATATTTGTGTTAAATATTATTTTTCCATTGACTAAAGTTGTATTCGGCTGGGATGTTTTTAACAATGTCAAGCTTCCTGTTCTAGAATTTACTGAAAATATTGAAACAAAGACCACTGCTCTTTTTGTATCTTCGTTCACTATTCCTGTTACATTAACTTTAGTATCCACAGTTCTGAAAAAAGTATTATTGACTTTCTGAGTTTTTGGACTGATTACTGATACTGATTCAATTTCTGGAGGAACTAGATCCACTCTTAAAGACGTGCATTTTACATTTTCAGAATTGCTTCCGAGATCTACTGAGTTAAAACATATTTTTCCTGATCCTGAGTTTGAAGCAGTCAATGACAGCCCGGCTGATGCTTGAAGATCTTCTCTTTTCAAAGGGCGTATAAATTTATTTGTAGGAGTGCAGCTTGATATTGCACTTGATAAACTTAAGAAGCACCATTTTGTTAAAGAAGAATTACAGTTAAATTGTCCTGGAATTCCTGTTATGTTAGGATCAGAACAGTGAAGAGAAAGATCTGCTACTTGATAAGGAAATGGAAGGCTTGAATTAAAAGCTTCAAGAGATCCTGACTTTAAAACTTTTACTGTTGTGATGGGAGCTAATGTATCTACAGTAAAAGAAACTAATATACTGTCTAATGGATTGTTATTTACATCAACACAGTTTGCGCTGTATCTATAAGTCTTGCTCTGTAAGTTGGAAAATTGATGGCTGAAAACAAATGGCCCTAGAACACTTGTTCCTGCTTCATCTAAAGTTATTATTTCTTGCTTGTCAAGATTAGTTAATGAGCATCCTCCTCGGTCTGTGACATTCATCCTAACAAGAATATTTCCTGTTGAAAACTTTTTATTCTGGGGAAATGCTGATAATATCTTTCTGTTTCTATCTACAACAATATTTTGAAGTCCTTGGTTTACTTTATTTTTATTGCCGCTGGAGTCAGCGCATACTATTATGAATGCATAAGTAAAATCTTTAACATCTTTGAATACTGCCGTAAAGCTTGTTCCTGACTGGTCGGCTATTCCTTGAGCTGTTCTATAAAACGCGCCGTCATCTGGTTCAAGTCTTGCTGTGCATTTTGCAAATTCATTTACTGAAACTCTTACTGTCAAGTCTGATAATGCATTTGATTGAGTTGAGTTTACAACATCAGACGTTATTGTTATCACAGGAGGTTCTGTATCTATAAACACGTTTTTGTAAGTTATTGATTCTATATTTGATCTTGAATCTTTTGAATAAAATCCGACAATGTTATGCCCTTGTTTTGCTCCCTGAATCAAAGTTCCATTTTCATCTGAAACTTTTAATATTTTTACATTTCCAAAAGGATCAGAATCAGGTGCTGAAACTAAACTTGTAGGACAGCAGAAATTGCCAAAACATACTTTTGTCTGGCTTCCTAAATTATCACTTCCTCTATCCTCTACTGTGAAAGTTATTGAATTATTATTTTTATTAATTATTGATGGGAAACTTATATGAGTCACAGGAGCTGTATTGTCAAAATTACATCCTCCAGTATTATCTGTGCAGTCTGGAGAATTATCAAAATTGCTGTCTTTAAAGCAAAAATTTCCTGAAATTGCTGAGCTGCTTGCTCCAAATACAGAAGGGTTCCAGTTGCATTTTCCTAGATTGCATGCATCTTTGCTTGAAGGACTGTTTTGTATTATTACAGGAGTTGACTCGCAATGATCATATAAATTTTTCAATAAAGCAGTATCATTTGGTGAAGTTCCTTGAGGAGCAGAAAATACAGGCTTGACAAGGCTTGATGCTCCTATTCCTATGCATGTGTCTTTTGTTTTAAATTCTCTGCATGAGGTGTCTGGCGAGCACGAAGTGCATTGTGTGAAATTAAGAGTGATTCTATTTTTGGTTTTTACCTCGCTAAAGCAAGATCCTAGAGCGCTGCAAACTTCTTGAGTACATTGAGTATTTTTAAACAACCCTGAGTCTGGTCCGCATAATGAGCATTTGTCTGCTTTTGTGTAATTTTTCTGGTAACAATATCCTTTTCCAAAAACTCCGTACTGGGAGGGCATCCATGCGCAATTCCCATTAGCGAACTGGCATGAATTTTCTTCGCATGCTGTTTGCGACTGATAGTCATAGCATGAAGTTATTGAAGCGCATGAATAACATTTATTGACAATAGTGCTAGAATAGTCAAAATAACAGTAATTTTTCAGATTATCTGCTTTATTTGAAAACAAGCAGGAATCTTTCTTAAAGAATAATCCAAAAGGATTGGTCATATTTGGAAGATAACATGAACTAGCTATTGAGCAGAATGTTTTTTCATTTTTATCAGGACCTGTACAAACTGATCCTGTTCTCTCTTTTGTACAGTTTCCTCCTGAGATTAGTCTTACTTGATTATTTTCATTGCAGTATGATCTGTATACTCCAATTCCTCTGTTCAAGAATTTTTGGTCTACGCAAAATTCTTGGGCAGTATTTATTTTTCCATCACATAAAAAATTTCCAGTGGATAACACTAGCTGCTTGTTGAAAACTCTATTATTTGTATAAACTCCTCTGAAAGTCACAGTATAGTTTCTATTATAATCTAAATCTTTAAGTATGAATGATTTTTTATCAGGAGGAATGTTTGCAAGATTAGATCCAGAACTGTTAATAACCAAGTACTGCAATGCTTTAGAACTGCACTGGTCCTGCCAGGATATATTCATTTCTGATTTTCCACGGACATTTGTTTTTATCACATTGACATTAGTTATATCTCCTATATCACATGCATCTGAAGCTGGAAGAAGCACTATGTCAAAAATTTGCTGTGAATTAACAACTAAAGAAGAATTGAATCTTTTAAATTTTGAAACACTTGATAAATCTTCTGCAATTATTTGATAATTTCCTGCAGGAAGAGAAACATCATAAGTTCCTGCTTCTGTGAAATCATAATATTGTGATCCTCCTGTTTGAGGCTTTACTGTCACTCTTACTCCAGTAAGTAAATTTCCTGCTTGAGAAGTTACTTTTCCCCCTAGTCTTAAAAGATTTTCACATGAAGTTGCTTTATATGTTGAAACTTCATTTATAACACAACAGAATCCTGAATCTGAATTGGGAAAAATAGCAGATCCACATTTGCACTGGGCTGCAGAATTCGAGTTTATCCTATCATTCTGCCTGCATTCTGGAACTTGACTTAGAACAATATCTTCAAATGTGAATATTGTTTCAAAGGGTATTCCAACATTATTATTCTCATAGCTCGAGTATCCTGGTTTTACTGCTCTTAGAACTGCTGTATCTGTTATTGGAAGATTTGATAGTTCATAAAATCCATTGGAATTTGTTATTGTTTCTTTATTGATGTATGAAATAACAACTCCTGAAATTGGAGCTCCTGTAGTATCTATTACTCGTCCTCGTAAAATTCCTGATGTGCTTCTCCTGAGGGGAAAGTTTTCAGTTATTGTTCTATCTTTTAGAATTGTTATTTTTTTGATTATACTGTCATAGCTGCTTATTGACACTTTTATTATTTGATCAGTTGCCGGAACATTTGATACTGTGAATTTTCCTGAAGAATCTGTCGTAGTTATCTTGTCAAATATTTCAACATTAGCAGAGGGAATAGTTGCGCCTGAAATCTGGTCAGTTACAGTTCCTGTTACAGTTCCTGTTGGTAAAGCTCCCTGGCATAATTCACTGCAGCTATCTCCCTGAGGAAGCAAAAAGAAATCTGCTTTTGAAACCCCTTGGATCTGTGTTTTTGAATCACACTGATTCTTAGTTATTAATCCTCCTGGCAATGTGTCTGAACCAAAACATTGTGCTTGCTGATTACTAAGAGTCATCCTGCAGCATCCTGGCTGTTCACATAATAATTTCCTATCATCAGCAATTCCTGCAGGTATAAAATCTACTGGCGGAATAGGGTCATTGCCCATGAATCTGTATGTGCTTTGACAATCAGCCAAGCAAGTTCCAAAATCACACAATGAGAATTCAGAAGCTGTTTTTCCTGGCCTGAAATAATCTTGTATGCACTGATCAAAGTTAATATCTGAAAGATCACAGCACTCTTTGGCTTTTACAGGGTCGGGAGAGCAGAGAAATCGTTCTTTTAAGGGGTTTAAGCAAAGTCCTGTATCATCTGGATTTATAGCATTTGCAATATGCGGAAGAATTGAAAAGCTTAAAAAAAAGGTTATAGCGAGAAGAGTCAATATTAGAATACTCTTTAAGCTCTTTTTTATTTTCACTCTTTCACCCTCTTTTTTGAATAAAAGCCAAGTATTTTCCCAAATACATTACCTATGACGGTATTATTGAGTTTTCATTTAAAAAGCTTTGTTTTTTAAAATTGTAAGATTCTGCGTAAAGATTCTGAGAAAACAATTAGTTTGGAACAATAGTTACGCATGATCAAATTCCCAAACTAAATAGTAAAAGAACTATCATAGCTTTATTTCTGTCTTTTACTAAATCACAACAATATTTTAGATTTAACCTAATTCATTTTCCTTTCAAAGTGCTTCCAATGAGTATGTTATTAGCCCAGTAATATCCTGTATCTCCGGCAGGAAGAATATCATAAGTATAATCATAATCATAATTTGAAGGCAATACACTTGCAACAACAGATTTATCATACTCTTGGCCTGATTTAAGCTGTCCAATTGTTGAATCAACAGTAGGATGTCCAGGAGATACGTCAAGTGATCTGCCATCTTCTAAAGTTACATGAAGTAACTTGCTGTCTTCTGGTATTGAAGTTTTTGAAACTCTTATTATTTTCACTAAAGTTTTTTTACTGTTGTTTATTGTCCATACAGAATCTCCTTCTCTTAAATCATTTATTTTTACATTTCCTTTTGATGATAAAATTAAAGTATCTTGAGACAAGCATAAGCATAGCTGTTGAACTTTTTTATATCTGGCTGATTGCCCGTTTCTTGTAACAACTTGTGTTCCATCAGAACATTTAGTTATTTTACAATTATCTCCTTCTTTAGCGACAGGTCCGCATGGGCAAGTGTTAATCTCATTTAAAGTAAGATTAAGATTACAGACCGGTGTTGAAAGACAAGCTTCTTCAAAAAGTCTAAGACATTTATTTTTAACTTCGCACCAGCTGTATCCTGCTGCAATCAAGCATCCATGAGCATCAGTATCTCCGCCGACAGAATTATTTAATACGCAATTTGGATTTATTTTACAACCTTTAGAATTCAGATTATAAGATAATTTATAACCAGCAGCACAGATAGGAAGATTCACTGGTGGACAATCAGAACCATTCCACACACATCTTGGAGGTAAAACACAACCATTACCATCCAGACCTTTAGGATAAACTAAAGTTTGATCTGATGGGCAACGAGGAAGAGCTGAAGAAGGACACGAAAACTTAAGAGTAATTTGTTTAACTCCTTGGAATGTTCTTCCTCTAGAATCATGCCCAGTAACACTCACTCTATAAGTTCCTGATGAATTATAAGTATGCTTTATACTCACTTCTCCTAATTTATTTGATGAAATTCCATCTCCAAAATACCAATACCAATCATTAATAAAAGTATTTTTTATTGATATGTTAGGATACTCTTTAACAGCTGCATTAAATGAAACAACTAAAGAATTTTCATAATCATATGTAACTGCAAATATTGATGCTGGAAAAAGGTCATTATTACAAGATCCTTTACGAATTTTTTTTGCTCCATCTGCACGAGCTATGCAGTCATTATTATAATCTATATATGGTAATTTTCCATTGTCTCCTTTAAAACCACAAACAGGATCAACTTCAACAGGACATTCCTTTCTTTCCAAATCTTCACATGTTCCAGAAGATAGAATTTCTGCAT
Organism: uncultured Methanosarcinales archaeon; assembly: GCA_964508575.1. Taxonomy (GTDB): domain Archaea; phylum Nanobdellota; class Nanobdellia; order Woesearchaeales; family CAZDUE01; genus CAZDUE01. The sequence goes on along the minus strand of CAZDUE010000040.1, from coordinate 2,811 downwards.
TGTTAGATTTTGCCTGGCAAGAATTACGATAAGTCACTTTTTTGCCATCTAGTTTTGCTGCGCAAACAGGATCAACAAAATCAGGACATACACCGTTGATTTTATCAGAACAAGCGCCTTGAGTCCAATAATCTATATTCTTATCTGAACAAGCAGTGCATTTATTTCCGTAAGTTTTAGCTCCACAAGAAGCGCTAGCGCTAATACATTTGATGTTTGGATTAACTCCGCAGACAGGATTGTATTCTTGTGTACAAATTGCATTTCTTTCCTCTTCAGTGCAAAAAACCTTACCTTTTTTAACACAGGATTTTTGACAATCTTCCAATGTTTTAAAAGCAGCTTCAAAAGAGCAGCCGCTCACTCCTTTTTTAACACATTTACCTGCAAAATTATCAAACTCGTAACCTTCAAAATAAGCATCACAAATACCAATACCTTTAACTTTTTGCTGGCAAGAATCAACAGAATCAACACATTGCCCAGAAACAATATTAACAGCTCCTGCTTTCTCCGCCTCACATTTATTGGAAAAAGTCTTCCTCTCCTGCTTTCCTTTTTCATTACCAAAAACAAAACCACAAACAGGATCAACAAAATCAGGACATACACCGTTGATTTTATCAGAACAAGATCCTTTCCTTATTATTCTTGCTCCTTCTAAACTAGCTTTGCATTTATTACCATAAGTTATTTCCTTGCCATCTTTAATACCACAGACAGGCTGGTAAACTTCAACACAGAGTTTATACCTTTTGCTTGACTGAATTTTACTGATTATTTGAAAAGTTCTGCTGTCTATTTCTTTTTTATCTTCTGGATTTGCATCAACTTTTGGCAGTTCCTTATAAGCATGCAATAATTCTCTGTTCTCTTGAGCATTTAATGCAGCTTTAGATGGATTCTTAAAATAATCAGTTAATGAAATTTTAAGAGTCTGTCTTATTTCTTCTTGGCTTACTTGTTCTGCGTACACCACTCCTGCAGCTCCTATCAGTAATAAAATCATCAATATCGTGCATACCAGTTTATATTTTATCAAATCTTTCATTTTTAACCACAACATAATGTGTATTCTGAACAGCAGCTTACTCTGTAGCCGTTATAAAATGCAATATCCAAACCGTCACATAAGTTTCCATTTTGAGCATTTTCACAGTAAGTCTTGTAAGCTGGAGTATATATTAGAGCTGAATCTCCTTTTCCCTCTATTACTAGAGAAAATGAACCGGATTTCGTACATGAATAAAAAGGATCAACTAAGCTTAGTCCTTGAACATGAAAAGATTTAACACTTTTTCCGAATAAAAAAACATTGTCTTGAACTTGATTATCAACACTGTTTTTAATTATGTCCTTATCTATGTTTTCTGGATCAACATTATCAACATCTATAAAGCAAATCTCATTAAATCCAGCAGGAAGATCATAAGTCTTTTTAACTTGAGAGCCGAATTTAAAAGAACTGCTTAATTCTTTTATATCCTTGGCTAGTTCTTTTTCAAAAACTATTGTTGACAACTGATCATTCCTGTTTTTTAAACTTGAAGTAAGATTAAAACCCACAAGAAGAATTATTCCTATTATAACCAGAGCTAAAAGATAAACCATAATGTCTATTTCTGCTTTTTTATCTTTTTTATTAATTTTAAACATTGGATTCTTTTATTATATAAATCAATTTAAACTTATCTGTTTCTTTTTATGCTTTTTTATCAAATTATTTTTATTTTTCTGTATTGTACATATCTTGAATTTCAGAATCGCTCAAAGCTTTATTAAAAACTCTAACATCATCAATAATTCCATTAAAATTTGATATCCATTCTGATCCTGAGAAGTCGCCGTTTCTCGAGCCGATTCCTAAATGATAATTAGTAGGATTTATCTTTCCAGAGGTAGGATTTGTAAATTTTAATTCTCCGTTAATGTAAATTCTTACATTACTCTGATCATAAGTTAAAGCAATATGTGTCCATTCATTTAAAGGAGCTACAATTCCTGTATCCATCCAAATCCAGCCCGGACTTTGAGTATTAAGAGCATACCTTACAGTATTAGTTCCAGCAGTTAATGCCATCTCGTAAGATCTCTCTTTGTTTAATATGATACCTCCCTGAGTGGATCCGTCAGTTTTCTGAATTTCTGGATTTACCCAAGCCATCATAGTTAGTCCATCTTCTGCATCAAGCTTTTGAGAGTCACTAACTTTAATATAATCATTTTCTCCATCAAATTTCATAGCATTTCCGCTTTTTCCAGGAACTACTTGAGGACATTCTCCCATTGATTGTGGACAGCTTCCAGATGGACCTTCTGAATTTTTAAAAGGATTCACATCATCAAAGTTCATGTTCAAAACTTCTCCACCAGACGATGTTGAACTAGAAGTGCTTGAAGTACTTGAACTTACAACATTCACAGTAACATTCTGAGAATCAACATATCCTGTTCCGTCAGAAGCGTAAACTGTTATCATATGATTTCCTACATCAGAATCATCTAAAATAAATGATATTGCTGCATTCTTCGGAATTCTTCTGGAAGAATCTCCTGTTTTGTATAATAATGAATCTTGAATTTGAGATTCCCACAAGTTATAGTTTGTAGTAAAATTATATTTTATTTTTTGTTCATCTGGATCTTGAGCATTAGGTATTATCTCAAGTGTTTCTCCAGGAACTAGAACAAGGTCTGGAATATAGTCAAGAGCTGGCTTTCTATTTTGTCTTATAAATTGAAATTTTTCTCCGGAAATATCTTTTATAATTACTAAGCTGTCATTTTTATTATTTATATTGTAAATTGTTT
>CAZDUE010000039.1:10234-12229 GCA_964508575.1 uncultured Methanosarcinales archaeon | reverse complement strand
CATGGCTAAAACATATTCCTAAAAGTGTAAAAGAAAAACTGAATGAAGATTTTGTAATAAGATTTACCTATCATTCCAATGCAATTGAGGGTAATAGACTTACTTTGAGGCAGACAGCTTTAATACTGAAGGATAAGGTAATACCTTCTGGAGTTCGTGCAGAAGATTATAATGAGGCAATAAATGGAAAAGAATGTTTGGAATATATAAAAAATTATAAAGGAGAGTTTAATACGAGATTTCTTGAAAAAATAAATGGAATCCTTACTAAAAATACAGAAGTAGTTTATGGTGGAAGAATTCGGTTTTTTGATGTACAAATTCAAGGTTCAACTCATCTTCCTCCATCACATACTGAAGTTAAAAAATACATGATTAATTTCTTTAAATGGTATAATATGAATAAAAATAAATTGCACCCTTTTGAATTGGCTGCTTTGGCTCATGCAAAATTAACATGGATACATCCTTTTGAAGACGGAAATGGCAGAACTGCAAGGACGATAATGAATTTTATATTGATGAAAAAAGGTTTTCCAATGTTTTTCATTCCTTTTGAAAAAAGAGAAGAATACTATCAATCATTAGACATTGCTGATAAAAATCATTATAAAGAATATATTTCCAGACTTTTGCGATTAGTAATAGATCAAATAAGAAGTTACGGGCACAGAAAAAAATAACAAGGGTTGACTTGTGCACATACAATATTTAACTTCACTTATGTGTATCATGAAGGACAGTTAGTTGCTCAAAATGTTAATGGAAAGAAAACATTCATTCATACAAGTCATGAAGGAAGTTCAACCGTTGTGACAAACTCTTCAGGTGCAATAATAGAAAATACAACATATTCTCCGTACGGAGAGGTACTTACGGGAGGAACAGCTTCCAAACTAGGATGTGAAGGTAAGAATCACTTCCAAAACAAATCTCTTCTTAAGAAAGCATTGACTAATTTGTCATTGAACTTATCATCACATCCTGGACGTTCAGGATGCCACATTATTCCTGCAATCGGAAGTGTTGAATGATAAATTCCCTCGATAGTATTGTCTTGAGCAGCTGCAAAGACTTTTAGCTTTTTAGAAACATCTTCTGGAGTTATTCCGTAATTATGGAAAGAGTTAACTTTAGCAGAATTGCCAAGGTACTTAACAGATTCAGGATCAACTACTTTTATACTATGATTAACAGCAGAATGATTTTCAATTTTCCTTATTTTTCCTCCAAAATAAACATTAAGGAACTCGAAGCCCCTGCAAATTCCAAGAACAGGAGTCTCGTTCTTGACAGCAAAATCAAGAAGTGCTTTCTCAGTATTATCTCGCTCTATAGAAACATCATCAAGGACTTCAGAACTCTCATATAAGCTTGGAGTTATTGAATTTCCCCCGGTCAATATTATTCCAGAAATCCTATTTTCTTTGAATTCTTTCAAGTAATTTTTCAAGTCTTTTGAAAAGTTTGAAACTCTCACAAGATTAATTCTCTTATTTTCAAAATATTCAGTGTAGTTAGAGAATAAAAAATCATAATCTCTGAACTTTCCTTTTCCAACACTTTGAGTTATTAAGTAAATGGGCATTATAATCCTTGTTTTTTTTTAAAGAGCATCTAGCATCACTATTCTCTCGCGATTGCAGTCTAATAAAACAGACTTCTGTTCTTTAAGTTTTCTATAAAGTGCAGATCCGCAGCCAATTGCTGCTGGAATCTTGAACTCTGCACATCTTATTGACATATGAGATGCAACTCCTCCGTATTTAGTTATTAATCCTGAAATATTCTTTGTAAATATCCAGTCATATCCAGGATCACCGTTCTCGAGCATGACTATTTTATTCTGAATATCAGGAACTTCTCCTTTGAATTCATCAAGATCTATCAAATCTCCTTTGATTGACTTTTTTGTAATGAAATTTGGCTTTGCCGAGTAATCTTTAATAACATAAAAATCGCGTTCAGAAAATATTATATCTGGAAGTGCAAGTA
>CAZDUE010000039.1:5233-10224 GCA_964508575.1 uncultured Methanosarcinales archaeon | reverse complement strand
TTTTTCTTTTTTCCTATGTTCAATAGTTTCCAGCCAATTTCTTCTTATTTCTTTATGAGAGTAATTAATGAAGTGAAATATTGAATTCAAGTCAAGATAACTTAAATCTTCTCGAGAAAACTCTAGATTCTCACCAGCTTTTGCTATACACTCAATGGCAAGACTTAGATTCTTAGTGAACTCAAATTTTGAAAATTCCCTGGCAATTATCGCCTCTTCTATGAATTTTATCAAAGATTTTGAATCACATACAAGACAGTGTTTTTTAATTTCAATATCGATCTTGTCCAGTGATTCTTTATTTATCTTGAAACCCTTGCTTGAAATGTTCATTTCTCGGGATTTCATGCTGTCAAAAAGATCTTTTCTTGAATCATACCTTAAACTAGTTATATCGTAAGTTCCAGGCCTCAAATGGCCATACTTGCTGAAAAAATCACTGTTCGATAGCTTTCCATCAATCAAATTCCTGAAATCAATGCTTAGATCAGTAGCAACTGTCTTTATTGATCCTAGAAAATTATCATAGTCTTCATTACTGATTATGTTATTTTTCGCTATGCTCTTAAATATTATCTTACCAATAAAAGCTAATCTTGCTAATCTTGAAAATTGCAGAGTGCCTTTTTCTTTGCACTCATTAAGGAGCTCGTAGCTCTTTAGAAGAAGATCCTGTGTTGACAATTTATCAATATGAGAAAGCACATTCTCTCGAGAAACATGCATGCTATCTACATCAGCAAGATCTTTTTTTATCGAAGCTTCAGAATCCATAATAAGGTTATTAGTAAGATCAATCAATGATTTTTTCAGCTCCAAAATCTCCTGTTTTGAAAATCCAGCATCTTGAAGCTCTTTGCTTCTCTCATCAAATGTCATATCATAACAAGTATAAAGAACATAAAACTCTACTTTGTCCTGAAGATGAGGATTTTTCTCAAGTTTTTTCATGAAAAAATCCATGAGCTTTCTTTTTAACTGCCTGCTAAGTGTTTTTGGCAAAAATGAATTAAATGTATTACGAACATCAACATACGGCTTGTTTCCGATTAGAACAACTAACTTTGCTGGAAGCACATTAGAATATCCTTGGGAGTCTCGAGCTTTTGCCCAGACATCTCCTGTTATTATGTAATCATAAAGAGAATGGTCTAAAACTCCAGGATTGTCGCCAAGAATCTCAGCAGGGTTCCAGTCAGGCATGTCCCCAAAATAAGTGAAATCCCCTTCTAAGTGAGATTTCCTCTTAGACAAATCAAAAAATTTCTGCTTCAACGACTGTATTATCTTTTTTATTTCTTCATCTTTATTATCATCAAGATTCTTATTAACAGCTAATGGACGGACTTGAAATATGATGATATCCCCTTCTTTGTTGACTGCAAATTCAATATCCAAACTCATAAAAGGAATGATATCTTCAATCTCTTTTACTGAATCAAGAAGATTTTTGAACTTGTCAGGAATGTAATCATCTGTAGTGAAATGCGAAATCCTGATGATATTAGAATCATCTCCTTTTGTCACAGTATCTGTCATTCCAGTAGTATCGTCATAATTAATAACATAATAAGGAGAGTTATTTCCTATATTTCTCGTAAATAAAACTCCGGACATTGCAATATTGTTAGTGTGTTTTTGAACAAGAACTTGATTTGCCTTGCTTAAGGAATTTTTTGAATTATAAGAGCCAATTACTTTTTCTATGGCTCTTTTAACATGATCAAAGTCACAATCAACATTAAGTTCAGAATGAAAAGCTCCAGCGTTAGATTCTGAAAGAGTATCTTCATTAATCGCAGAACTTCTGACAACTAAGGATTCAGAATCAAATTCTTTCAAGATATTATCGATGACTAATTTCTGGCTTTCCTCCCAGTCTTTAATTGTGAAAACAAAGCTTTTCTCAATCTTTGACTTTCTCAAGAGCGGGCTTAAACTCCTCAAAGTATTGGCCTTAGTAGAAATTATCTTGTCTTTTATGTTTATGTCAGCAAAAACCATATCTTTAATCTTGAAATATCTTGTGAAATCTTCAAAATCCTTGAACTCATTCTTATGGCTTTCGAGAATATAACTTATTATTTTAACTTCTGAAAGCCGTTCGTAGTATGGCTGAAGAATAAGTTCTCCGTTAATCTCATCTAGAAACTTTTTAGCAGGAGTATCTTTCCAGTCAGAACCATAAAGAAGCTTTATTTTTGCTCCAGGATAAAGCTCATGAACTTTTTTTATATTCTCAGTAGGATCTTTGCTGTCTTGAACCATTACTTCATCAACACACACAAGATTCTCGGCAATCGCTTTCCTCTCTGAAAGATTAGAAACAGGTCTTCTTCTAAAGCTTTGAACAGCATCGTCTGTAAGAACTCCAGCAATATGCAAATCTCCAAGTTCTTTACCTCTTTGAAGAATCCTTAAATGTCCATAATGAAAAAGATCAAGAACAACAGGACTATAGACAATTGTTTTTATATCTTTATTGTCTTTTTTATCTTTTCCTGATTGCATACTCTCGAGGTTAAAGAATTTCTTTATAAATCTTATCTTAATTTAGCGTTGATGTGAACTATTTTATCTTAATTTCTTAGCGATTTTAGTCAGTTCTTCTTTACTTAGTTTTTTATTTTCATCAAGATTATAATATCCTGAAAATATTTTTCTTAAGTTATCTTTGCTTGGGAGAATATGATAATGAAAATGATCTTGAATTGATGAGTGATTAGTGTCTGTTAAAGTTACAATGATAGGATGTTCTTGAGGAAAAAGACCCTTAAGCTTACTTTTTATTCTTATGAGAATATCTGATACTGCTTTTGACTCTTTGCTTGTTAAATTTTCTAGTGTTACATGTCGCTTAGGAAGGATCATGATATGGCCTTTGTTTAAAGGACTTATTGGGAGAAAAGCAATCGCTAACTTATTTTCTCGAACTATGAGATATTTATCATTAAGAGAGCTGCATAGATTACAAGATATCTTCTTTTTTGCCATGATTACATATTTTTATAAAATTTTATAAACTTATGCTTTATTCTCCAAAATAATGGTGCATCATGGTAAATTATGATGATACAACAGAAGAACAGCAGAATCTTACTGTTCCATACCCATTTGTGGAGTATGAAGGCAATGAATTTATTAATGCTTATTTAGAATCAAGAACAAAAGCAGTCGATTTTTTAAATAAAAAATTAAATGATAATATTCTTAGCATTATTTTAGATGCAAAAGAAAAACTACTTGAAAAAATAAGATCAGAGCAAATATTAGAAACAAAATACATTTTAAAAATTCTTTGCGAACTAATAGAAGAAGATAACTCTGAAGAGATGATAAGAATATTGAAAAATCTCAGAAAAAAAGGAGAATTGAGAAAGTTAAAAACTCATTATAGGGGAGAAAAACTTCTAAGTTCTAGAATTGAAGAAAGTAAAGATGTTAATGATGTGGATACTTATGTTCTTTTATCGTTATCTCTTGCAAGACATGCAGATTATAATGAATTAACAGATAGTCTTCAGTCTTTAAGTACTTTATTAAAAATAAATGATTTTATAATATCAAGAATTGAAGAAGTGGATAATGAACAGATAGATCTTTTTAGAAAGTCAATATCTTTGGAAGTGAATTTAGTATCAGAACTTAAAAAAGTATTATCGAGAAGAACAATAAGAGAAACTCTCAAGCCGTTTGATATTGAGCAGAAAGAAAAAAATATTATTCAAAATCTTGGAATGATTGCACAGGACAAGCCAAGAGCAAGAGCTTACATTCAAGGTCTTGTGAAATCAGGAATGATTCCTTCTTGCTTAGTAATTGTTGATGAGACTTTCGGAAAACAAATAAAAAAAGATACTTTGGATAGATCAGTAGAAGGAGAGTTCTTTAATTCAGAAGAATCAATAATACAGACTGCAGAAAAATGGAAAATTCCTTATAAAATAGTTAATGCAAAAGATTTTAACGATACTAAAGTTATTGATGCTTTAAAAAAGTTAGAGCCTGAATATTTTATTTTTTCTGGAACTGGAATATTAAAAAAAGAAATACTCAACACTAAGAGATTGATACATGCTCATCCTGGCTGGCTGCCTGAATTTCGCGGAAGTACCACTTTTTTATTTAGCTTGCTTGCAGAAGGAAATTGTTCAGCAACTTGCTTTGTAATGAATGAAGGAATAGATACTGGAGATGTAATAATTATGAAGAAGTTTAATCCACCATCTAAAAATACAGATCTGAGCAGAATATATGATCCTTACATAAGATCAATAGTCATTATAGATACAGTTAAACAACTTAAAGAAAAAAACGAGCTTAAAGGATACAAACAGGATCCTGAATCTGGAGAGACTTACTTCACAATACATCCTGTACTAAGAACATTAGCAGTTGGATATTACAAAGAAGAAGTTAAGGATTTTGATGTTTAGTCATCAGAATCAAAGAATTTCTTTATTGTTCCTTTCTTACTACACTCTATTGCAAGCTCGTAATCCTCGTTAGTGTCAAATTCCATCCAGCCATGCGATATTTTTATTGCTTTTACTTTGATATTGTTGTTTATCAAGTGTTGAATCCAGTCAGTCATGTAGCCCTTTTTAAAATTCCTTGATTGATACCATTTCTCATTTGAATTCCAGAATTTTCTTTTCTCCTTATTATATAAATCAGTCATCTTTGGTTGTATACTTTTCGAGAATTTAAGAATTCCAACATATCTAGCATCTAACTTATTTTGAGGAGGATTAGGAATTCCTAAACTTGCAATGTTTTCTTTTGTATTATCTAAAACTAAGCTCTCAGTATCTTCAGTATCAGAGCCCAATCTTGCAGTCCAATATGATCTCCATTTTAAGTCTATAACAACTCCAACATTGCACTTTGTATTAATGACTTTTTTCAATACTTGCTTTTGAAAAATAACATCACCATAAGTCATTATAATATCATCATTAAATTCTTTACTCGCAGCAAATAAACCTCGA
>CAZDUE010000039.1:0-5223 GCA_964508575.1 uncultured Methanosarcinales archaeon | reverse complement strand
TCAGGATTCTCGTCAACATATTTAACTCCCGGAAAACTTATTTTATCTTTCAGATGCTTTCTGACTATGATAATGTCATTAATCCCGCAATCTCTAAAAGTATCAATCTGTCGCTGTATAATGCTTTTACCAAGAAAATCAAGCATTCCTTTAGGAGTATCTTTAGTATATTTACTAAGCCTTGTTCCAAGACCTCCTGCGATTATAATTGCTTTCATGGATTAATGAAAACTTTATATATTATAATAATCTTCCTTAATATAATGGCTAAAGTCATAAAAAAACAAAATATTCAAAAAAGACCACCTCAAAAACTTTCCCACATATTCTGGATACTTACTGATGGAACTAGATATAAGAAAGGAGAAGACAAGTATGGAAGACCTCCTGTTTACTACGAGTTTGATAAAAAATCTGTATATTTTAAAAAAGTTATAACAACAGCTCCTTCTACTTTGATGTCAGTTTCCTCGATGCTTACAGGAAGATTTTCTGCAGAGTTATATCCTCATTTCAAGTATATAAATAAAATGGGATTATGTTATCCTAATTATATTGATGAATTAAAGAAAAAGGGTTATGTTGTTAACTCAAGTATTTTCTGCAGTGGTGCAGGAAGAGTATTATTTAAAGATTTACTTGGAAGCACAGGAAAAGAAGCTCCTGAAGACGTAAAATCAGGAATGGATAGCTGGAAAGAATTTGAGAAGATAATGCAAGAAAAATTTGACTGGAACAAGCCAAATGTTGTTTTTATACATCTTGGCTGGTTCTGGGACAATAATGAAGCTGTTATGAAAATATTTGAATATTTAAAAAAGAAAAATTTATGGGATGAGTCTTTTGTAATAACTTGTTCAGACCATGGATATGTTGACTATGGAAGATTCAAATATTTGGGCTGGGCATTACAGCCAAGAACTCACTCTCTGTACTTGGATGAAAATAGTTATCGAGCAAATTTGAATATCAAAACTCCGAAATCATTCTCTAAGGTAAGCCAGAAGGATATTGAAACTCCTGTGAACCTTGTAGATATCTGGGAGACTGTTTTTGACTATTTAGGATTAAAGTACAACTGTGAGAATAAAAAAGCTCTATCTTTAAGGGGCTTGATCGAGAAAGAAGATTCTGAACTCAAAAATGAATTCAAGGATAGAATAACTCGAGTAGATAATAGATACTCGTTCCAGAATTACAGAGCTACGAGATTAATAAATGATTTTGATAGTCATATCATAACTTCTTCTGAGCAAGTAAATAATCTTCCAGACAAATTCAGAATTGCGTACAAGCAGATGGAAAAAGAGGAATTAAAAACAATACTTGAGTTAGTTGATAAGAGATATAGAAAATGTGAGCTTTCAAAACTAAAAGGTAAAAGAATTGCTATATATTATTATAATCACAAAGATTTTATTGCTCACATATATAAAAATTTAAAAAAGAAGAATGTTGTCTCAGTTCTTGACTTAAAATCCATAAAATCTGACCACATACATTATGATCTTATTGTTGCATTTGTGGACAATCCTTATTTTGAAATGTATCATGGACTTGTAAAATTCTGTAAGAAGAAAAATTTAAATCTTCAATTCTATGATAACTTTTTTGATAAAGTAGAATATTCAAAATACCGATATATGAAAGAAACATCCAATGATCCTGGAATGAAATCAGACCATCATAAAATTGTAAAGTTCGGGCTGTATTTTATACTTTTATATTTGAAACTAGAAGAGACAAGACAATTGAAATATATCAAAGATAATTATCATCCTGTTGTTAAGAATATTTAACTAAAATTTTAATATTAGTTTTTCACTTCTTCATCTTGACAAGCCAGCTTCCAGAAATTGCTTTTGTGAAAGGAGTCATTTCTTTTTCATGATATCTTTTCCATAACATATTATTGAGTGCATTAATCTCGAAAACTCCTAATTTTATCTTAATGACTGCAGGATAAAATCTGATATTCCTGAATCCTGCAGCTTTAAACATTTTCCTGTAATCTTCAATGCTAACATCTTTAGAATGAAGAACTTCCTTTTGTTTTAATCCAAGTTTTTTCTTGAATGTCTGAACAATAGTGTCAGCATTCTGGTTAGTCATTACACAAACTCCACCTTTTTTCATAACTCTATAAATATTTTTAATGAGTTTCGGCTTGTTATTAGAGTATTTTAAAACTCTCGAAGCAAAAACAAAATCAAATTTTTCTTTAGTTCTGTAATTCGCCATGTCAGCAACAACGTACTTGACATTTTTCCTATCTCCAAGATTTTTTCTAGCTTGTTTTATCATCTCATCAGAAATATCAATCAAAGTAAACTTGTTTTGATTATCAATAAACATCTTTGTGAAAGTACCAGATCCAACACCGAACTCGAGATAGTTCTTGAACTTTATGCCTTTAGTATGATACTTATGATTTAAGTAAACCATCCTGTAAGTCTGCCAAGAACTTCCTTTCTTGAACCAACGATCAAATTCATAATCATCACCATAATCCTCTCGTAATTGACGATTAAATTCGCTCCTGACAAACTTAGAATTTAACTTTTCTTTTGTTTTCTTTACCATTGTGTATATTCTGCTTCATTTATATCTACAAAATTATAAAGCTTTCTACTTGTACTGTCCATCTCTTATCCATGAATTGGTAGGAAAGATTTAATTCATAAAAAGGCTTAAATACTTGCAATTCTTATTATTGGTTTATGACTGTTACAATGGAAAAGATATATGAGGAACTAAAGAGAATAGAAGATAATATGGTCACTAAGAGAGATTTAGAAAGCCTTCGAGATACAATTGAGATTTTAAGCAATCCTGATACTATGAAACAAATCTCTGAAAGTTTGGATGATATTCAAAAAGGCAAGGTTAAGAAAATTAGTTCTGTAAAAGACTTGCTAAGTGAGTAAAATGTGGACTGTCAAAAGAACTAACACTTTTCTAAAAAACTTTAAAAAATATAAAAAAGACCAACAGCTAATTAATGAATTGGATAAAAAAATAAAACGACTTATTATTGATCCAAATGCTGTTGGAGGCAATCTTTCAGGCAAACTTTATGGACAAAAATCTACAAGATTGATAGGCAAACTCAGATTAATATTTATGATTGATGAAAATACAAAGACAATTCACTTAATTGCTTTAGATCATCGAGGTTCAGTTTATGAATGACTACTTCCTCATCTTTATCAAATAGCTTCCTGAAAGTAATGTTGAAAAGTTGTTTAATTTCTTTTTATAATTGAGTTTCCACAGCCAATTACTAAAACTGTGGAATTTTGCTATCTTTGGAATGTTCACTTTTAATGATACAGGATAAAAATCTATTTTCTTAAATCCGACATCTTGCAAAACATTCTTAAGCTCTTGTATTGTTATTCCCTCGCTATGGAGTAGTTCTTTTTCTTTCTTTTTTAATTTTCTTCCAATCTTTTGAAATAAGGTATCAGCAGATTGAGTTATAATAACCATGGTTCCGTTCTTCTTCAGAGAATGATAAAGATTCTTGAACATCTTTTCCTTATCTGGAACATACTTAATTGCTCTTGAAGAGAAAATAAAATCATACTTTTCTTTGTCTTTTAGATCCAGAATATTCATGACCTTATAATTTATGTTTTTCCGCTCTCCTAAATTTTTCTTAGCCTGTTTAATCATCTCGCTAGAAAGATCTATTAAGGTGAAAGTTTTTTTGGGATTGAGAAACATCTTAGTCCAAGTTCCTGGACCGACACCAAATTCCATGTAATTCTTGAATTTTACATCTTTAGTATGAAACTTCTGGGCAAGATACTGCATCCTGTAGCCCTCCCATTCTCCTCTGCTTGAGAGCCATCTATTAAACTCGTAATCATCGCCGTAATCTTCTTTTAATTGACGGTTGTACTCTTTCTTTACGTAGGAGGTGGTTAGTTTTTTGGTCACGTTTTACCTTAATCTGCACCAATTTATAAAATTTGGTATAAAATTAGAAAACATTTTTAATCAATTTAGTAATTTATCTTTAATATGCCCCTAATCCCTCCAATCTCTGGAAAACTTGTAAATCGAGAGATTACTAACAAGAATGATATTAACAATATTTTATCTCAGAATCTCAAGAAGATTGAGATATCAAGAGAAACTCTTCTAGAAGTTGAATGTATCTGCAATGGAGCTTTCTCGCCTTTGATTGGATTTCCAACAATGCACGAAGTAAAATGTATTATGAACACTTGGAGAATGAGCAATGGAATTCCTTTTGCAATCCCGCCATTATTTCCTGTTCCAAAGGAGATTTATGATAAATTAAAAGTTGGAGAAACTTTAATACTAACACATAACAAGAAGAATGTTGGATTAATAACAATAGATGGAAAATCTGAATTTGATAAAGAAAAGAAAGAAGAATTCATGAAAAAAATATATAGAACAAGTCATCCTGAACATCCTGGAGTTAAGTACATTACTCATATTGATAATTATCTAATATCAGGACAGGTAAATAACTTCCAAGAATACTTATTTTTTGATAAAGATTCATTAACTCCTGAGCAATCTCGCGAGGAGTTTAATAAAAGAGGATGGAGCACTATAGCTTTATTCTCAACAACTAATGTTCCTCACTCAGCTCATGAGTACTTACATAGACTGGGATTAGACATGTGCGATGGATTGATGATACATACTTTGAACATGGTTAGTTCTCATTCATCTCATAAGTATGATTTAGAAACAATGAAAGAAGGAACTAAAGCTTTAGTAGATAATTATTATCCTAAAAATCATGTTATATTCACAATGCTTCCAATAATAGCAAAAAGCTCGGGTCCAAGAGAAGCAGTATTTCAGGCAGTTGTTCGCCAGAATTATGGATGCACTCACTTTATAATGGGGCGAGATCATGCAGGATTTCGCGATGTTTACGGAAAGTACGAGTCACAGCAGATATTTGAAAAGTTTCCAGAGTTCAAGATACAGGTTGTTGCAGTATTATCTCCAAGTTATTGTAAAAAGTGCAGATTAATAGTTACAGAGAAAAACTGCGGGCATTCTGAAAAAGATAAAGAAGAGATATCTGGAACAATAGTGAGACAATTAATTAAAGAGAAAAAAGAAGTTCCAGAATTCTTAATGAGAAAAGAAGTTGTTGATGTTATAAGGAAGAGTATTATAACAGAAGACCAAAAATATTGAGCATGATTTTGTTTGGTCTTCTGAATA
>CAZDUE010000038.1:0-12461 GCA_964508575.1 uncultured Methanosarcinales archaeon | reverse complement strand
AAACTGTTGCGTTCATTGTTTTTGACTGAGGGGTATCGATATAGCTATTGAGAACTGCAATACCTAAGATTTGTGCTAGAAAGAACATTAATATTAAGAATAATGTTATCTTGATTGTGTGTTTCATAATTATTGATTTTTATCTTTCATAATATAAATCTTCTCTAAAACAAAAGTTATGCAGAAAATAAAAACTGAACATATTGCTGCAAGAATCAAAATGTCAGTAAGCGCTCTTTGAAAGAATTCCTGAGGAAAAAGCATTATTAAACTGCTATCTTGAGGAAAAGTCCAGTTTCCCTGTGGAAAAAAGACATTATGAAATACACTGAAGAATAGATTGAAAGGAATTGCCAATATTGCCAATAAGATTACTGCAATAAAAGAATAGACTGCGCCTTTGTTTAAATCTTTGACGATTGAAAGATATTTCTCTTCTTTTATGCTTGAGATAATATGAACTAATAAAATTGCGATTGATACTGCGAAGATTAATCTTAATGCTGAGAAGATATTACGGACATCTTTCATATGAGAAATTTCATTCTGATCAAAAGGGCTGGAAAGCTCGGAACCATAATTAAAGAACCTGATTATGTTGAGCCCAAGATAGTGAGAATTTTCAAGTCTGGAGTCACTTTCATAAACATTAAAAAGTTTATCATAATAATTTATGTCAAAAGCTAAAACCTGAAAAGATCCGAAAAGAATTATTGGAATCAAAATAAGGCTTATCCAGCTTATCTTGAATATTTCAGATAATCTTATTCTTTCTTTTAATCGGTCTGAATTTGACATATTATTGATTTATTTCACAAAATTTAAATAACTTACTTAAAATAACTTGTCTTAATAATGATCTGAATGGAATTGTGAAAAAAATGACTCAAATAATAGACCCCTGGGGTGCTCAATTAGTAGAAGATTACACTAAACTAATAACTGACTTTCATCTTGAGCAATTTGATGCATCATTATTTCCGTCGCCAAATAGAATAATGCGCCGTTCTGTAGTATTTGCAGGAATTGACCAGAAGATAATTTCTGAATGTGTCAAGCACAAAAAACCGTTTTACGTTCTCTCAGGAATAATGCCTACAAATGACAGGATACACTTTGGAAATAAAATGGTCATCGAGAATATATCATATTTTCAAAAACATGGAGGGCATGCATACATATTAGTGGCGGATCTTGAAGCTCAAGCGACTAGAGGGATCAGTCTAGAAGAAGGAAAAAGAAGATCCTTAGACTTTCACATTCCAGCATATTTGGCTCTAGGTCTTGACCCTGAGAAAACTACTTTTTATTTTCAATCAGAGAATATTGAAGTAATGAGACATGCATCTATTTTCGCCCAAAAAGTCAATATGAATCAATTAAAAGCGCTTTACGGAACTATAGAGCCGGGAAAAATAATTTCAGCACTAAATCAAGTTGGAGATATTTTATATCCTCAATTCAAGAAAAGAATGCCTGGAGTGATTCCAGTGGGAATAGACCAAGTTCCTCACATTCTTTTGGCTCGTGATATAGTTTCGAGGATGAAATCAGAAAAGTTTCACTCACCTAGTGCAATATTTCATAAATACACTCCTGCATTGAACGGAGATGTAAAAATGTCAAAATCAAAACCAGAATCATGCATAGAACTTCCAGAAGATCCTGTTATTGTCTGCAAGAAAATAAAACGCGCAGTTTCAGGAGGCAGAGATACTTTAGAAGAGCATAGAAAACTAGGGGCAATTGTCGAGAAAGACATGGTTTTTGAATTATTAAAACAGCATCTTATCGAAGATGATAATGAACTTGATAAGATATATCGTGGTTACAAATCAGGAAAATTAACCACAGGAGAAGTAAAACAAATAGCGTGCGATAAGATGACTGCATTCATGAAGAATCTTGAAAAAGACATAAAGAGTTCTAAAAAACTTGTTAATGAATTGAGTTTTGTAGGTAAGTAAGTAAAGTAGTAACTTGTTATGCTTACTAACCAAAAGTTTTAAATAGTCCTTTATTGTTATATTTAATAACATGTTAAAAAAGACTCAAATATTGCAATTCAAGAAATCTGCTGATGGTGTTTATGGATCTGAAGATTATACTTCGGCGACAATATTATATTTTAAAACACGGTTTGCAGTGCAGGATTTTATTCTTCTTCAGAAAATAGGGCAATCTCCTAAAGATCACATAGAAAGATTTAGACTGCTGCAGAAAAATTTTCCAGGAAGTTATATTGAAATTGATAAGGAGTTTTCCACTTATAGGGATACTTATTCTAAGATCATAGACAAAACAACTTGTGATAGAATTAAAATTATTGTTGAAAATGAGATCCGAAATAACAAAATTGATGAATAAATCAAGGGGATTTTTTAAAAAGCATAAGTCTGAGATAGTTGACATAGTAGTTTTTGGTTCAATTATGAGAGGAAAAGAAAATCCTTCAGATATAGATGTTTTGATTGTTTTTAAAAATGAGGTTAATAAGAATATTGAATATGAATTCAAAAGACTATTTTCAAATATTAATCTCCAAATTATATCTAAAACAGAGGCGGGTGTTAAAGAACAATCATTTTCAGCAAGAGATAGTATCTTGTTTGAGGGTTATAGTTTAATAAGAAGAATTTATCTTGCTGATGAAAAGGGTTATACTTCTCTTGGCTTATTTTCTTATCAAACTAGAAATCTTAGTAATGTTCAAAAAACTAAGTTTTATTATGCATTTAATGGAAGGAATTCTGCAGGATTTGCAAAAGAGTTAAATTGCATAAAAATATCAGATAATCTCATAAGTGTGAACTTAGAATATATCGAAAAAGCTAAAGGATTTTTTGAATATTGGAAAATTGACTACAGATATGTTCCATGCCTGATTCCAGAAAGGATGGCAAAAAAACATATTTTGGGTAAGGTTATTGAATCTAACTAAATAGAGTTAAATATCCTTATGTGTTAGAGATTATAACTTTTTAATTACAAAACCTTTAAAAAGGAGATGCTCCTAAATAAGAAAATAATATTCCCCGATTAAAAGTAAAAAAAGAGGTGTGAGAAATGGCTAAAGCTAAATCAAAAACTAAGAGTTCTGTTAAAAAAACAAAAACCAAAGCAAAATCAGCTAAGTCCGCTGTTAAAGTTAAATCTCTTGCTAAAGTCCAGCATCAAGTGATAAGCACTCCAATACAAAAAACAGAGCATGTTTCAGTACAAAAAACTGAGCATGAAGTTGAAACAAAAATAGAAACAAAACCTGAAACTCAGCATCATTCAACTCTGCACGCAGCTCACACTTTGCATCATAATAGAAAGACAAAATCATTGCCATTATCAGGTGGCTTCATGGTTGTATCAATTGTTGGATTGATAGCGTCAGCAATATATACAAATTCAGGAGCACTAGACACAACATGGGGTGTAACTTTTATAATCTTCTGTGCAATAGTCTTCTTAGCGTCAGTGATCTCAATAACTCCAAAAGGAGATGATCTAATAACTCCGCAGGATAAAGTGCAGTGAATTTATTTTATATTTTCTGTTATTTTCGTATTTTATTTTTTGAAAGTTGTTCTAACTAGCTCTGGCGTAAGCTTGATGCTGTGTTTGGATTACACTTTCAGGATGTATAGAATATTTCTGGCAGAATGCATCAAGGTCATCATGAAATCTAGTTAAAGTTTCTCCAGAAAATTTTCTATCTAAAAGTATATGCTTTACAATACCAAAATAAGTTGAAAGATCCTGATTTAAAGCTATAGCAATTTTATTTTTTTGGTCTACTCTTTGCATTACATCATAAGCTTGGGATATGACTAAATTTAAAACAGATTCTTGATAAAGCTGAGGATTAAAAGCTCTGAATGTTTTATCATGTCCCATACGCCACATGGGAACGCCATCATAACTATAATGGTCTCCAGAATATCCTAATTTTTCGCCACTATTTGATGAGTCTCCAAATATTTTTCGCTCACCAAAACCCAAAGATCTTGCTAAATCTACAAATTCATAATCAGCAACAGCAACTGTTTCAAGTCCTAAACTATTTGCAATTGCGATAGTTGCTGCGAAAGAAGCTAGTAACTGATCTTCTTTTCCTATATTAACATACTCGGAAAGTTTCTGCATACATAGATCTTGTGATTCTATGCAATCATGAAATAGTATGGGCTTTCCATTACTTATTGCTAAATAAATCCTGTTGTAAGAATATCCCCTGCTGCCTTTAACTTGGAAATGAATACTGCCGCCAATTTTTGCATCTTTTGCAAATGGATTAGCAGCTCCAGTTCTTGCATTGCAAGTTCCTGCATTGGAAAGCATTTGATCTAAATCAGAAACTGATTGTTTTTCTGCATCATAAATGCTGACAGAAACATCTGATAGACTTGAATTCATTAATTGTGCAAATGGATGATCTTGGACATTCATGGCTTCATAACAGCTGATTAGTTGACTGTTTTTCAGCTTTAAGTCTCTAGAAGGCATTTGTGTTTTATCTGCAAGAACTTTTCCAAGACTTAACGCAGCAGTTAACAAAGGGCCTATTCTTAATAATTCAGCAATTACTCTTAATTCTTGCAATGAAATGGTTTTTGGCATTGATCTAATTAATTGAGTATATTGCTCTGATAATTCAGAATATTGTGTTTCAGTCAGAGTGAATGATATTCTAGGTTTTAGGAATTTATCTGCGAACTGTTGATGTTGAAGAAGAGGTTCAAAATTAAACTTTTCAATTTTCTTAGACTCTATTTGATTTGATGAGTTAACATAGTTATAAAATGCGTTTTGTAGACTTGGGATTTCCAAAGGATTTTCTGGAAGTTTTTGTTTTTTTTGAATAATCTTATGTAGCGCTGGAATTATTCCTTTTTTGGCAGGATGTATTTTCTGAGGGAAGACTAGACCATTAATACTGAGAAATACACCCTCTTCATCATCAGATCCAGTTTCAGAAAATGGATCAGCATTTGGTTTTATTGGATCTTTGTTTAATTCACAAAATAGTCCTTTTTCCAGACAACGAAATATGATTCCTAAACCCTTTTCAGAAGATTTTGGAGGATATGGAAAATTTTTGTAGAGATCAATATCTAAGAGAGAATCTAAATTAGGTTGACCTAATGTATATTCGTGATGTTCTGGCTTAATTAACAGGGGATTTTCAGAATCATTTTGCATTCCAATATGTAGATGCCCTGATTGTAACGTGTTCATAAATTTATGATATGGTCTTTTCAGTATATAAAACTTTCTATTTTAGTTACTGAAAAGTAGTCACTTCAAAACATCGCTTTTGCTATCAAGCAAAGAAGGAGAGCTGCCGCCGTGCCAAGTTATTCTAGGGCGAATCTTCACAGGATATAATCTCTCATTAGTATCATCAAAAACCAAAGCAGATCCTTTATCTCGAGGAAGCTTATCTAGTTGAACTGTCAAGCCGTCTCGCATGTAAGTCTGCATCAAAGCTCCAAGAGCATCAGTATCTAGTTTAGCAGTAATCCTGTGGCCAATAACAATGTCTGACTGAGTCATAACGTCAGTATGAATTTTTCCAGGCTGTTGAGTTGCAAGTATTAAACTTATTCCTGGCTGTCTGCCTTCTCGCAGTATCGTGATTAAAGGTTCAGAAGCAGGAGTCTTTCCCTCTCTGGGAAGAAATTCGTGACAATTATGAACAACACACCCATTTGATATAAAAGTGTGAGCATCTTTTACAGATATATCAAAGACTTCCTCTTTTCCAGAATCTTCTCTTAAAACTATTTTTTCAAAGATAGTTTTGCCTTTTGATCTTTCATTTATCCAATCATTAAATCTTGGTATGTTTTTAGGAAGCCAGATTTTATTACCATAATAAATCCAGTCTCTTGCTTCGTACTCCTTTATTCCAAGCTTTTTGGATACTGCTTGCTTGCCGAGGCCTTCTTTATGAAGTCCTCTTGCTTTCTCAGCTAAATCTTTTCTTTTTTCACAAAGTTCTATTTTATATTTTAAATATGCAAGCCACTTATTTCCTTCTATCTCTTTTCTTTCACAATACCTATATCCTACTTTTTCCAAGAATTTTGAAGTATTGCTAATTTCTTTATCAATAGTTATAACGAACTTTAAGGTTTTTGTTTTGTTTTTTCTTATGTTTCCTTTTCTTCTGCTAATTTTTGCCTTAATTCCCAGATCAGAAAGTAATTTTAAAATTTCATTTCCGTATTTTATTCCAGAAGAAAAAAGATCATCTCTTTTATTAAAACTCATTCTTATCGCATTAAAGTCGCTTCCTATTTTTCTGCTTTGGGAAGGTGCTTGTCCGTCGCTTCCAAATAATGCAGCTAAAAATTCAGATTTAACTTTATCATCTCCACTCATTATGAATTGAGGAACATTAATATCTAAATCTGTCTTTTTGCCTTCTTTAAGCCCTAAATTTCTAAAGAATGAAAAAGCATTATGAGAACTTTTAAAACTATGACTAAATCCATTTACTTCAAAAGTAATTCCCTTATCATTCGTGATCTTTGAATGAGTTTCTCTCTTGCATATGCTGCTAGATTTAAAGCCTAATTTTTCAAGATCTTTTTTTATCTTAAATAAATCTTCATCTTCTCCTTTTCCAGAAAAACCAACCTCTTTATCCTTGCTTAGCCAACCATCACCAAGAATATGACCGCAAATCCTTGCTTTTATATTTTCATCATTTCCATCGTAATGACTAATAGCAGGAGTCCCTAGGTCTTTTGCATTAATTGAGTATTCAAATCCTTTAGAAGTAAGAACTCTGTGATTTGGAGTGCATCTTATCTCTCTTCCAGTTTCAGTTTTAAGCTTTATCAAATCACGGATACCTTTTCTATAAACTGCCTGAACAGGATAATATCCATAGCTTTCTTTTTTTTCATCATAAGCTAAAACTTCAAAATTTTCTCCTTTTTCAACTTTCTTAACTATCTCACCTATAGCAGTATGATTGTTTTTTGTTATTACAATACTATCAGAGGGAAGGCATTCATCTACTACCAGCCAAACAATTGGAGTTTTCTTTCGAGTATTATCAGAGGAAAAAAACTTTATTTTACTGTAAACATTTTTAAATTCTTCATCTTTTCTTGCGATCATTCTCTCGAGGAAAAGTTTTTGAGCAACTAATCCTATTACTAATGCTCTCACTCCAGAACTTCCAGAAATTGTAGTATAAACAGAAACATCAAGAACAGAGACTTGACCTGGCTTCACAATATCTATTATTTTCGTGCCTTCTTTGTCGAATAAACCCCATGATTTAGCACCAATGAATAAATTTTCAGCAGCATATCTCTCTGTATTCTCAGCCTTTTCATTCTTCTTTATTGCGTTTATAATATCATCAATAGAATAATCAATTTCTGCTTCCTGAAGTTCTGTTATTATCATGGTTATTAAAACTCCCAACTTTTCATAAGGCGGAATCTGAAAAGTGTTAAGCCAATCAGAAACTGACAATTCACTAGGCTTTATTGCAAAAGGAAAATCAGCAGGAATTCCTTTTTCTTTGTACTCATTAAAATAACCTTTAGGAATGAATGTTTTAACATCAAGACCTTTAGGCTTCATGCTCCACTGAGCAAGAATATCTTCATCAGTCTTATTCGCGAACTTCATAGTCCAATAAATACCCATGGTATCAAGAAGAATTACGGAGATATTCTCAGCAATTTCAGGATCAAGATCAGACACTCCTTCTGCGATGACACCCATTGTGTAGGAGTTATGAACAATTATGTTGTTTGCAACAAAATTATGATAATTTGGAACAGAAATGTCATAAACTTTGAAAGTTCCTTCAAGTTCTTTTATACTTATTATCTCATCCCAGAATATGTCTGATTGTGCAAGCTGCTGCATTCTTTTAGTTATTTGTATTAATCCGTTATCTGAAACTTTTTCTTCAAAATTTGTGAATTCACCTTTTTCTTTTTGCTCTTTATTTTTTGGAGTGGCTATAACTTTTCCTAATCCTATTTCTTCTGCAGGTTTCCATCCATCAACTGTCAAAAGAGGATGTTCTGGTGTCAGTTTAATTTCCTTGCCACTTCTGAATTTTACGTGAAGCAATTTGCTTACTTCTCTCTCATAAAAACCCTCCTTCTTGGAATTAATGATTTTAAGTTCATGGTTTAGAGTCAATATATTTTTATATTCATTATCTAAGTCTTTTATTGGAATATTTCTTCCATCTTCAAGAGAGATCAAAGTATCGCCATGAAGACACTTTCCAGAACCTCTTTTTCCGACGATAAAAACAACATGGCTAGTAGATATGTCCATGTAGACATTATTTGCCAAAGAAGTAACAGTGCCCATGTGAACATACTGGCGTCCAAGAAATACTGTGCCTCGGGTTCCATACTTAACTTGATCTTTCTCGCTTCTTCCTATGATTATGTCGTACATGGAATGAATTAATTGGCTGATTATTTATAATAGTTTCTGGATACTACAATTTAAGCACTGTCGAAACCTTTATTAATCTGATAAAAATAAAATAATCCATGAGTCATCAAAAAGAGGAGCATGGGCATAATAATCATGGTGATGGACAACATAATGATCATCATGACAAACCTTATAATTCAGGATATGCTGATTTGGGAGTTCTTGAGTGTATAAAAACAAGAAGAACTGTTCGAAAATATCTGGATGCTCCTGTTTCATGGGAATTAGTAACTGCAGTAATAGATGCAGGAAAAGCAGCTCCCTCTTCTGGAAACTTGCAAAATTGGAAATTTATCATTGTTCTGAATAAAGATAAGAGAGCGGCAATAGCTGAGGCATGCTTACAGCAATACTGGATGGCAGATGCTCCTTGTCATATAGTTGTTTGTGGAGAAACAAACAAAGCAATAAGGTTTTATGGAATAAGAGGAGATCGGCTTTATACTATACAGAATTGTGCAGCAGCATGCCAAAATATGAGTTTAGCAGCACATCATCTTGGCTTAGGATCTGCCTGGGTTGGAGCATTTGATGAGAACATGCTTAAACGAGCATTAGGAATTCCTGATGAAGTAAGGCCGCAAGCTGTAATCACTTTAGGATATCCAGGAGAGTCTGTTCCAGAGCCATTGCATCAAACAATAGAGAACGTTACTTATTTTGAAGTCTGGGGATCAAGAATGAAGTATCTTGATTCAGTTCTTGGAAAATTTGGGACAATACTTCAGAATCAAGTGGGAGCAAGCATTGATATAGTTTCAGATGAATTGAATAAAGTCACTTCTAAAGTAAAAGAGAAATTCAAGAAAAAATAATCTTTTTTTGAACGATTTAAGCAGTTAACACCCAAACTCCTGATAGTAAAATAAGAACTGCCCAAGTATAAAGCAACCACACAGGCCAATCTAATGCTACAGTAATCCCAATAAGGACTCCTAAGATTATATGAGCCCAGCTCAATGCAGTTCTAGTCTGTTTCTCCATCTGATCACCTTTGCACTTAGTTTAAGTGCTTCTATAAAAAGATTCATAACTACTGGAATGTGATTCTAATAATGTTAAGCTAAATTTTTTTTTCAATAGTTTTTTTTTAAAAGATTATGCAAAACAAAAAATGAGATCATCTGTTATTTTCATGACGGGGATTTTCTCTTTAATTCAATTAGATTTTCTAATTGGCATTATCTCGACAAGATTAAGAGTAAAATTTATAAAGAGTATTTCATTAATCAAGTATACTTCAAATAAACAATTTGGGGGAGGTTATTAAAAATGAAAGGAACACAAAAACTTCTAGCACAAATAGTGGGTGTAGTCCTTACATTAGTAGGAGTAGCAGGATTTTTTATGGGCGACTCTTTACTAGGTATCTTTGGAATAAACACCTTACATAACGTAGTACATCTAGTAACAGGATTACTAGGGCTATGGGTAGGATTCTTCAGTTCAGAAGATGACTACGCAGTTAACTACAACAAGTGGCTTGGACTAGTTTATGTCTTAGTTGGTGTTGTAGGATTCTTCAGCGTTCTAGCATTCTTGAACGTTAATCCTGCAGACAACTACCTGCACTTAGTATTAGGAGCAGTCTTGGCTGGCGTAGGATTCTTTGTTAAGGAATAAATTCCTTGACTTTTTTTTATTTTTTGTATTTTATTTTTCTAATAATATCTTAGTTTCTTGAATCATCTCTTGTGCCATGCTTTGTAGTTTTTCTATCTTTTGCTGATCTGTTTCTGTAAGCGGAGTATATTGATAAGTTTCTCTCATTTGCAATATTTCATCTTCATGATCCTGACTTTTTATTGCCTCGATGTACTTTTGAAATTCTGATGGTATTTTTTTGTCTTCCAAAAGATTTTCTATAAGCGCAAGAGTGCATTCCTGATTTCTTGTTTCATAGCCAAACTTCGCCAGTATGGATAAACAGCAATGATACATTACATAGAATCCAATGCTTATACACCAATCATGAAATCCATGTTCTTTGTTTATTTCAAATGCTTTCATATTGTGTTCTGCTTTAGAAAGATGTCTGCGTGCAAGAGAAATGCTTGGTTCTACTTTTATCAAACCTCTGTGCTTTTTACCTTGTTCAATCTCCTTTTGTGCTTTATTTATGCACCAAATTACTTGATTCTTTGCTTTGGACATTTTTTATCACCTTAACAAATGATTCTGAACCACTAACAACTACGCAGCTTTTTACTATTTCAGAAAGAGCAGGGTCATGTTCTAGCAAGTTCTTTTCAATTGCATCTTCTGTCATGTAAAGTGCATGAATCTTTTTAGATGAAAACAAGTGGCTTGATTCTTTAATTTTATCTTCAATTTTCTTGTAGTCTTTATCTGGATTTTTCACTACAAAACATACATCAATATCTCTAGCATCTCTTCCTTTTCTTAGTATAGAACCAAAAAGCCATAAACTTTCTGTAACTTCTTCAAAATGTTCTCTTAATTGAATTATTGTGCCTTGAGCAATATTTGAATAATCTGTTGAATCTAACAAAATAATTTCCATTAACTTAAGAAAATAAGAGCTTTCAAGATTTGGCTTGTAAAAATTAGCATTTCCAAACTTTCTTGTAAAAAGCAATCCTTGTTTTACAAGCTGTTTTAATATTTTATATGTTGCTACTTGACTTATTCCAAGCTTCTTACTCAAATTATGAGAATTATAATTCATTCTATAATCTGTAAAAAGTATCTTAAGTACTCGTTTTGCATTAGCATTGGTTTCAATCATATTATCGTCCTAATAATAACTATAAGTTATAGTATTATAATCTTTAGTTATATATAAACTTTTTGGTATGATCCTTGAAATTTCTAAATAAAACAATACAATATCCTTGGATGTTTAAAAAAATATCGAATTCTAATCTAGATGAAATAGTAAGATATCCATCAATAGTTTTTAAGCTAGTATCTTGACCAATTAAAATAAATCAAAGAATTGGCAATAAAAGTTCAAAGAGAAACAATCAGAATCTTAAGAGAATGATCTTGGATTTCTCATAAAAAAATAAAAAAAATATTTTTTTGGTTTATTCAATGTCTAGGAACATGTAATAAGTAAGTGTTCCTCCAATTGCACCAGTGGGATCAGGTACAAGCATTTGGAAGTCAACGCTTTCATTTCTGAAACTGCACTTCTTCTGAACTGGTGAAGCAAATGCATATCCTCCTATCACCGGAGGGTTTACACCTAAACTCATAATACCTGTTTGCCATCTGTAGATGTTGCTTCCAGTTCCATTATTACCATTACTGTTCTTCAAACATCTAGTCCCGGTTTTATCAAATCCAGTCAAATTAGTAACACTTCTTGCTAGGATATGTGAGATGTTAACAGTTTGTCCTTTACTGTCGTTGAAAGTAAAGTTTGCACTATCAGTATGATTAGCCATCCAAGTATCAGATAAAGTGGCTAATTTAGCATCTAACTTTTTAGAAGAAATTGCCTGTAAATTACCAAAGTTAAATCCTGGATTAGAACTTGCGATTACACTTCTTATCTGACTCATAGGAGCAGCCTTACCAAAAGTTCTAATCCTAGAACCAGCAGCAGTACCTACTAGTTGAACTTCTCCTGTAACGTTACCCATAAGCACAGCCCACTTAACTGTTCTAGCAGTAGTGTTCAATGCAAATAATGTCACGTTACCAGCAGTAACAACAGTACTTGTCGCACTAGACTCGTTCGTTCCTCCACCACCGACAAGAACATTTCCTGTTCTTGTAGATCCTGTAATAGAATCGTTTTTACTAATAGCACTAACACTTAAACTTATTACAAATAGCATGACCAAAGCCAGTACCGGCACAAAAATTTTTTTTCTCATTAAGCACACCTTTTGCATTTATTTTTAAACAAATCTTGCCCTTCAAGACCTTTTCTTTGAAAACTAAGGAACATGACTTTTTAATTTATTTTATCTTTTTAAAAAAATAAAAAAAATAAAAAATTGTTTTGT
>CAZDUE010000037.1:7681-12636 GCA_964508575.1 uncultured Methanosarcinales archaeon | reverse complement strand
ATGAAACTTAAAATCTCTGAAGAATCGAATGAGGATGTAACTAATATTGCGTTAGATACGATAAAGATAGGAAAGCAAGCAATAGTTTTTGTAAATTCAAAGAGGAGTGCTGAGAAGACTGCTGAAGATATTAGTAAGAAGATAAAAAATATCTCAAAAAGAGAATTGTCTGAAAAGATTCTTGCAGTAATTTCATCTCCTACAAAACAATGCGAGCGTCTTGCAAAGTGCATGGATAAAGGAATTGCTTTTCACCATTCTGGCCTTGTTGCTAAACAGCGCGAGATAATAGAGCAGAATTTTAAAAGTGGAAATATTAAGATAATTTGTGCTACTCCTACTCTTTGCATATCTAAAAACACAAAAATATGGCATGGCATTGATGAAACTAAGGTATCAAATTTTAATGTTAAAAACTCTCTTTTTGTTCTGTCCAAAAACAAATTAATTTTTATGAAAGCACAAAAAATTCAAAAAATTCATAATTCTGATGGTCTTATATCGATTACCTCTGTATCAGGGCGTGAACTAGAAGTAACACAGAATCACAAAATTTTAGTAAAACGTAATAATGAAAAAATGCTTCTTGAAGCTTCTGAAATTAATAAAAAAGACAAAATAGCAACAATTAGAAAACTAACGATTAAAAAAACGCTGAGTCCTAAAATAAAAGATTTCACTAAGGATGATAAAATTCCCAATAATATAAAAATTAATGAAGATCTTAGCTATTTTATTGGCGCAATGTTAGGCGACGGATATTCTGGAGCAGAAATAAAGGAAAATAAAATAAAATACAAGGGCAGTCCTTGCATTGTTGGTGAAGACAAAGAAGTATTTATTCATGTAAAAAAAATCTGCAGAACACTTGGAATTAGCTTTAGATCTACTCTCAACTCTGGAGGAACACAACAGCTAATTCTTGGAAAAAATAAATGGTTTAGAGAGTTTTTGGTTAAATCAGGAGTCGATTTAAGAACAAAAAAACACATAAGCAGTAAACTATTAAGAATGAACCTAAAAAATATTGCTTCTTTAGTAAGAGGTTTATTTGATACAGATGGATATGTTAATAATGGCCAAAATATTGGATTTTCCAATTCATCTGAAATCTTAGTTAGTCAATTACAAAAATGTTTACTTAGATTTGGCATAGTTAGCAGATTAAGAAAAAGAAAAGAAGGGATGATGAAGATTTATGATAAATCATATAAAACACTGCCTTCTTTTGAGGTTCTTATATGTCAAAAAGAAAATATTTTGGATTTTTACAAACATATTGGTTTTAAAATTAAGAGAAAACAAGCAGCATTAGAAAATTTGGTGAAAATCATAAATTCAAATATTTTAAACTTTACCTGCTCCTCATGTGGTTATAAAGTTTATAAAGATCTGTTTAATGGAAGAAATGAAGATCAAAAGCAATGGGGAAAACAAAAAATAAAAATTATTAAATTATTAGGTTCTAAAGGGGAACTAGGTTCTGGACAGATTAAAAAAATATTGAGATTTATGCCAAGAAAAAAAGACTCTCGACTTAACCATCACTATTTTCTTATAAAAAAAAGGAAAATTGGAAAAAAGAGCGCAACTGAATGGTTTTGGAGCTTAAATGATATTGGAAAATGGATTTACAATAATGTATTGATAAAGAGAAAAAATTTAGAATCATTTTTCTCTTTGGAAAAATGCCCATTATGTGATTCATACCTTGAAAAAGCAATCAAAAAAGGTTGGAGGAATTCTGATTTAGAAAATGAGATATTTTGGGATATGATACGTAGCATAAAGAGCTCAGATGCACAAGAGGATGTTTATGATGTTGTTTTGCCAAATAAACCAAATAACGATCATCTGTTTGTAGCTAATGGCTTTTTAATACATAATTCCGCAGGAATAGACATGCCTGCTTTTAGAACAATCATTCGCGATTTGAAAAGATACTCAAAACACGGAATGGTATGGATTCCTGTTCTCGAATACATGCAGCAGGCAGGCAGGGCAGGACGGCCGAGATATGATAAAGAAGGGCAGGCAATAATAATCGCAAGTGATGAATCTCA
This sequence comes from uncultured Methanosarcinales archaeon, assembly GCA_964508575.1. Lineage (GTDB taxonomy): Archaea > Nanobdellota > Nanobdellia > Woesearchaeales > CAZDUE01 > CAZDUE01. The sequence goes on along the minus strand of CAZDUE010000037.1, from coordinate 10,573 downwards.
AAAAAATGAATTTGTTGATCGCTATATTTATGGAGAGCCAGAAAATATTTATTCAAAACTTGCTGTAGAGCCTGTACTCAGGACTTATGTTCTTTCACTTATTTCTTCTGGATTTGTAAAGAATGAGAACGAATTATTGGAGTTTTTTTCAAAAACTTTTTGGGCTCACCAGTATAAAGATATTCGTGAGTTAAACAGAAAAATAGTTCGAGTAATGGAAATGCTTGAGGATTTTGAATTCATAAAGAGAGCTGATTTTACAAGTGCTGATGAGGAAACAAGAATAGCTGCAACTTTGATGGGCAGAAGAATAGCAGAGCTCTATCTTGATCCGTTGACTGCGCATATTTTTCTTGAAGCTTTGAAAAAAGCAACTTCTCAGCATGTTTCTATTTCTTATCTTCATCTGATATCGAATTCTATTGAGATGAGTCCTCTTCTTAAGATCAAAGCAAAAGAATATGAGGAGATAAATGATGAATTTTTGAAACAAGAGCATCTTATGCTTGTAAAAGAGCCTTCAATGTATGATCCTGAGTATGATTATTACATGGATGCATTTAAGACTGCTTTAATGCTTAATTCATGGATTGATGAAGTTAGCGAAGAAGAATTAATGCGAAAATATGATGTGCGTCCAGGAGAATTGCATGCGAAACTTGAGATTGCAGATTGGCTGTTGTATAGCTGCCAAGAATTAAGCAGAATTGCAAAATTCCAGAATTTAATTTCTGAGTTAAGCAAGCTTCGCATAAGAGTTAATTATGGAGTCAAAGAAGAGTTATTAGTTTTATTAAAGCTTCGTAATATTGGAAGAGTAAGGGCAAGAAAGCTTTACATGAATAAGATAAGAACAATTTCTGATGTGAAATCTGCAGATATTGACATATTATCTCGAATTCTTGGATTGAAGATTGCTCAGGATGTTAAAGATCAGGTCAGTAATAATAAAAAAGATATGGATGATACTATCGAGGGTAGTCTTAAGAGAGTTTCTAGAGCATTAGAGTAATCGCAGCATGGCTAATGACTAATAGAAACCTTTTTATTTTGACTTTCGATAAATTGCAATAGAATATAAAAAAGAGGTCAAATATAGCAATGAGAAAAAAGAGAGCTTTAGTCTTATCAGGAGGAGGAGTAAAAGGCGCTTTTCAAGCAGGATTTTGTAATTACCTTGCAAATATAGGATACAAGCCGGATTTTATCGTTGGGACAAGTGTAGGTGCTTTGAACGGTGTTTTTCTTTGCCAAACTGATAATTTTTTAAGTAATTCTGATCATGCAATAAAAATCTGGAAACATTATGCTAAAAACCATTTCTTTTATGAGTTTAACAGAAATTTCATCATAAAGCTTGGATGGTCGGAAAGTCTGTTCTCTAATAAGCACTTTTACCACATTCTCCAAACTCATCTTAAGGCAAGGGAATTTGAAGACCTTAAAATTCCACTTCATGTCAATGCAACCCATTATGATTCAGGTGAAGGAGTTATTTTTTCCAAAGGAAAGTTGATATCTCCGTTAGTTGCAAGCTATTCAACTCCTCCGCTATTTCCACCTGTCAATATTAACGGGGCAAAATATATTGAAGGCACTATCAATAACATTAGCATGATAAAGACTGCAAAGATGCTTGGAGCAAAAGAGATAATTTATGTAGATCTGCTTAACAATGGGCATTACAAAGAAAGATCTAATATTGTTTCACAAGTGTGTTATTTGACTAATTTGATAAGCAGAGAGATAAACAAAAAAGAGATCCCTTTTATGGACAAAAATGTTTTGACCGTAAATCCAAAGTTTGATTTTTCCAATGAATCTAACAATGAAAAAAATCTAAGCTTTATTATGAAACTGGTTAATCAATATAGAAAAATAACTGGTGAGAATGCTACATCAATGATTGAGAGCTATTTGCAAGAAGGGGAATTATGTGCTGCAAATCTGCATAGCAAAGGTAAAATCAGAATTTAAAGAATGAAAATTAATAAATCCAATAAAACAAATCAGGTTAAAAAATGTTCAAAAATTTGTTATTGAAGATATCTCAAATGTTTAGAAAATTCAATGCAGATTCCTTTGAAAAAGCTACAAAAAATCCGATGCAAGAGCAGGAAAAATTTCTGATTGGCTTAATAAGAAAAAACAAAGATACTCAATTCGGGAAAAAACATTTTTTTTCCAATATTAAATCATACAAGGATTATGCAAAAATTCCCATAAGTAAATACGAATCTTTTAGTGATTATATAAAGCTTGAAAAGTCCGGGCAAAAAAATATTTTGACAAAAGCAGATACAGTATTTTTTACAACCTCATCTGGAACAACAGCAGAGCCTAAATTCATTCCTATAAATGGAGATTTCCTAAAGGATCATAAAATTGGCTGGGACATATGGCTTTACCACACGATAAAGGAACATCCCAGACTATTTGAAAATAAAATTCTGACCCTTGTATCGCCTTCAGTTGAAGGATATACTGAAGGTAAAATCCCGTACGGATCAATGACAGGTCTAACTTACAAGGAAGAGCCTAAGATTGTAAAAGCTTTTTATTGTATTCCTGAATTTGTTTTTGAAATAAAAGATTATGAAACAAGATACTATTGCATATTAAGAATTGCTTTAGAAAATAAAATATCTTTTATAATAACACCTAATCCGAGCACAGTGCTTTTGTTATGCAGAAAAGTAAATGATTTTAAGGATGATTTAATAGATGATATTGAAAAAGGAACATTAAGCCGCAAAAAAGAAGTTGATTTGATAATCAGAAAAAAGATAGAAGAAATTATCAAGCCTAATCCTAAACGTGCACATGAATTAAGAAAACTTTTAGAACATTCAAAAGAGCTTTTGCCAAAAGATTATTGGCCGGAATTAAAAT
>CAZDUE010000037.1:0-7671 GCA_964508575.1 uncultured Methanosarcinales archaeon | reverse complement strand
ATTAGCTGTTGGACTGGAGGGTCAATGCCCCTTTACATCAGAAGATTTAAGCATTATTTTCCAGATTGCTCTGTCAGGGATGTAGGTTTATTGTGTTCTGAAGGAAGAGGGACAATACCATTAAAGGATTTTGAACATGGAGGAGTTCTTTCTGTTCAGACTGCATTCTTTGAGTTTATTAATGAAAAAGACCTTGAAAAGGAAAACCCCAAAATATATTTATGCAATGAATTGATAAAAGATGAAAGTTATTGCGTAATCATCACAACTTCATCCGGCTTTTATCGTTATAACTTAAATGATATTGTCAAAATAACTGGATTTTATAATAAAACCCCGATATTGGAATTTTTACATAGAGGAGAGAATGTTGCTTCAATTACAGGTGAAAAATTGACCGAGTGGCAGGTTGTAAATGCAATGCATAGCGCTGCAGAGAAATTAAATTTTCCAATATATGCGTTTACTGCCGCAATAAAATGGGCAAAGACTCCGTATTACGAGATGATTGTGGAATTGCATGAAAAAGTTGATGAAACTGCTTTAAAAAAATTTCTTGGCATTTTTGAAGATGAATTAAAAATATTAAATTGTGAATATAAGGAAAAACGCGATTCACTGAGACTTGAATCTCCGGTATTGAAAATTGTCAAGCCAGGAAGCTATGATGAATATGTAAAGCACAAAATTGCACTCGGCTCTAGAGACTCCCAAATAAAGCTTCCTTGCCTTGTCCAACAACTAGGGTTTGAAAAAAATTTTACCGTAATCCATGAAGTTGGGCTGGATAAAGAAATAAAGAATGCTGAGAAAAGAAAAAAAGCTAAGAAGATAAGATCAGTGAAAAAAATGAAGCATCCAGAAAAGAAAAAAAGCGCAGGAAACTATTATCAAAAACAAAGAAATTTAAAAATTTCAAAAAAATAAAATGAAGATTAAAAAAATAGAATTATTTAAGCTGAAACTTGATTTTAAAGAATCCTTTAAGCACTCTCTTGCAGATAGAAAAGAAAGCACGAGTTTAATCTTGAAGCTTACAGCACAAGATAATTCAGGAAATGAATTGGCGGGATTTGGAGAGTCTATTGCAAGGGAATATTTGACAGGCGAGACATTTGAATCAATTCAAAGAGATCTTTTAAAATTTCTTAAAAAAATGAAGAAAAGTTTTAAAACATTTAGCGAAATTAAAAAACATATCAAGAAAATCAATCTAAAGCCAGCAGCTAAATCCTGTGTTGATATTGCACTTCTTAATTTGGGCTCTGAATATTTTAAAGAACCCATTCTTGCTACTAAGATAAATGAAGTTCATTATTCTGCTCCAGTTTCCTTGACTTCGGAATTTTCTTTTATGATAAAATTAATCAAAATAAAATTATTTGGAATAAAAAATGTGAAGATAAAAATGGATGGTGATGTTGCAAAAAATGAAAAAAGGATCAAAATTGCAAGGTTGATACTAGGAAAAACTGCAAACATTGGGGTGGATGCAAATGGTTCATGGACAAAAGAAGTTTTTAAAAATATGATTCCTATTTTAGAAAAAAATAATTTATCATTCTGCGAGCAGCCATTATCAAAAAAAGAGCTTTTCAGTAAAAATATTCAAACTCTTACAAAAATTCCGATAATGGCTGATGAATCTTTTACATCTTTATCAGATGCTAAAAAATTAAAAAACAGCAATTCTATAAAAATACTGAACATTAGAATTGCAAAACTTGGAGGAATTATAGCTGCTCAAGATGCTATTGATTTTGCAAGAAAAAATAATTTGCAGTTCCAAATTGGATGCTTGGTTGGAGAATCAGGAATTCTCTCATCTGCAGGCAGAGTTCTTGCATCTCACAATACTGATGCTGTATCTGTTGAAGGTTCATACGGTAAATACCTTCTGAATCATGATGTTGTGAAACAGGATATATCTTTTGGAAAATATGGGAAAGCCCCTGTTCTTTCAGGATTGAATGATATTTATGGATTAGGAATTGGAGTTGATGAGAAAATTCTAAAAGATAACTTGGTTTTATTTCTAGAAAAATAAACATAAAAGCTTATAAACCATCATTAGTTCACTACTTTAATGTTAGAACACATGGTAGAAAGTGGAAATGATAAGATATGTGAAAAACACATCAAGGTTGAAAAATCTTCAAAGCCCTGGATAGAAATATTATTTCAAGATGCGGTCTTAAGCAGACAAAACAGTCCACAAAATCTCTGGGAAGTCATAGAGAGGGAGCAATATGAAAGAGTCCAATACCTTATTCAGAATGGAAAATTTGACAGAATTAAAGAGATTCTTAATCATATTTCTCCTGGAGATATTATTGAATTAGAAACTTTCCTAAACAGAGAAGATTTCGAAAGCATAAAAAATCTGATTGCACAAGCTCAGTATGAAAGAATTAAAAGATTTTTAGATGGTTCAACAGGATCATCAACACAGTCAAATGACCAAATAAAATTGAGGCAATACCGAAAGCTGCAATCCCTTTTTGAAGGCATTCTGGATCCATTTGATTTAATCTCAGAGACTTTTTACCATCAAACATATATCAATAAGGAAGAAAAAATAGTGCCTCTTGCGCTTGAATTGTTTGTTGATAAAGAAAAATGGTATGATAATAGAGTTAATCTGAAATTATTTGAGAACATTTCGCAATGGTATGACTTAAGAGAGCTTGGAAAGAGAGTTGTTGAAAAAGAAGTCGGTTCTATAATTGCGACTATAATCAAAGTAAAAGGTATAAAATGGTTCTTGGAAAAAGCGAGAAATGTGAATCAGCAATTTAACAGGACAAAAGAAGTTGTGCTGAAATACGAATGTGATTTATCTTCAGATGAGATTGGTAAGATCAGGCAAAAATTGAAATTGCAAAAGAATTCTTCCTTTGTTTTATGTGAACTTCAGTATTTAGAAGGAATGGATTCTGAAAATAAAGTAATGGAGTTAATAAATGAATACAATTATGGGGCTTATGAAGCGTTTTTTAAGTTTGCAGGATTAAGAGTTCCAAGGATTGTCTCATGGAAATCCAAACTTAAAGATGATACTAAAGCAGTAATTCCAAATGCTAATTCATACTCATGCGTGGGAGTTTGGGAGTCAAGTAGTATAAGAGAATTTTGGAATGATATTGGAAGAAGAATTGTTTCGTTTGCTTCAAATTTTTTTCCAGATGTTAAGAATGAGTTTGAAGAAGCAAGAAAAGCTCCTGACTTAATTGTTAGGATTGAAGCAGAGAGAGACAGCGCTTACAGAGAGATAAAAGGTCTTGTAGATAGTCAAGTTGCCAGGGAACAACATAGCATGTACACTGCTTTGCGAAGTTTTCTTGCACCGCCTGTTGCAAAAGCAATTATTGAAAAAAAGGAAGTTTTAGGGAGGACAGAGGCAACAATTTTAAAGGTTGACATTGTGAAGTCAACAAGGATCACATGGGATTTACTGCCAGAAGAAATTGAAAGATTTTACATGAGAGTTATTGATAACTGCAAACCATGTATTGCAAGATATTTAGGATCCTTGCATCAATATCTAGGTGATGGTTCTATTTCTGAATTTGGCATAAGCAGTAGAACAGATTATCACACAATTCTTGGGGTTTTATGCGGTCTGGAGCTTCAAAGAATTCAAGAGTACAACAAGCAGCATCATGCTTTTGACATTGGCTTGCGAATTGCGGTAAGCTCAGGAATTTTAAACTATTCAATTAGCAGAACAAGAGAGGCAAGATTGTGGAATATTGCGGGCAAGGATTTAGCAATTGTTGCAAGGTTAGAACCAAAATGTCCAGAAGGATCTGTTGCTGTGACAGAAAAAGTTTATCGAAGAATTAAAAGATTTTTTGATATTAATGAAGGATTGAATGAAAAAGGTCAAGAATATCAGGGAGCAATAGAGAGAAAAGAACATGAGAGAGAAGAGATAAGGTATGTTACAATAAAAGGGCTTAAGAAAGTAACGTCATGTCCTGAGAGATTCTCAGATACTCAAAATATTATCCTATTTGAAGATACAGTTGATTCTATTTATCATGCTTTACAAAATGATCTAAGATACCCTAATGAAACTCCCTCAATTTTAGAGATACAATTAATTCTAGGGGAGCCAGTACAGGATCAGGATATTGTGGCAGATCTAGAACTCGAGAGGAGATATTCAGAATATCTTGATAACAGATGTGCTGACTTCCTGGCAATTAATGCTCAAGAAGGAGATCCTTTAAGTGCTAAGACAGTTGCTTTAATTTCTTATTCTGTTGCACAAAGTTTGGGACAGGATCCAGAAATGCTTGCCAAAATGTCTTTTCTTTATGATGTTGGAAAAAAACATATTTGGAAAGAATTAGCTCATCAGCATGATTTTAAAAGCGTTGATGAGAGATCATTTGATCCAAAAGTAAGATATGATGCAGAGCAGAGATCTGAGATGTTAAGAGAAATAAAGATGCGGTCCTTAGGATTTTTACAAACAACAGGAATGCATAATCTAATCCCTTTTGTTCAAGATTTTTATGGATCTCGAGAAACTATTGAAGCTCAAATATTGAAAGCTGCTCAGATTTATGTGGGAATTAAAGTTCCTAAAGCTCATAAGCAGCAATCACAAGATAAAAGATCTGAAGAAGAAAAGCAGCAGCTGATAGTATCTGCTCTATATAGAGAACAAATCCCTGAAAGAGTCATAACTGCAATGTATGATCTAAAATTGTTTAGATTTGGATGAATATATGTGCTGTTCAGGGTAATATTTATATAATACCTTTAAAGTCAAACAGATTCTGGGCTCGTGGTTTAGCGGTATAACGTCGCCCTTACATGCACGGCTCTGCTGTAAGTAGTTCAGTGCTGAGTAAGGCGACTGTCTCCGGTTCGAAAGCAATTTTGGATTATAATTCAATGGCATGAAATTCCGGACGAGCCCAGTTAATTCGCTCCGGTGGTGTAGTCCGGCCAATCATTCAGCCCTTTCAATTCCTGAAAGGACAAAGCAAGGCTGAGACCCGGGTTCAAAAGTTATTTCGGATAATTCCGAATGCTTGAAAGTCCCGGCCGGAGCACTTTTTTTTTCTTTTTAATTAACAAAATATGACCTCGAAATGTAATACTTTATCATATGTTTTTTCATAAGGTTTAAATTGCTGAATTCTTATTTTGTAGTTATCCTGATAAAAGGTAATACTTAATCGAGTATAAAATATAGGGGTTACAAAATGTTAAAATCAATTGAAAAAAGTGTATTTAATAACGTTCTTGAGGAAATAGATTACATTGCAAAGGTTTTGAAGTTAAATGCTAAAGAAATAGAATTGTTAAAAAATCCGAGAAGAATTCATAAAGCAGAATTAAGTATTAAAATGGATAATAATGAATTAAAGAAATTTCCTTCTTTCAGAATACAATATAATGACGCTCGAGGTCCTACAAAAGGAGGAATAAGATTTCATCCTCAAGTTTCAGAAGATGAAGTAAAATCTTTAGCGTTTTGGATGTCTTTAAAATGTTCCTTAGTCGATATTCCATTTGGTGGAGCAAAAGGCGGAGTAACAGTAAATGCGAAAAAGTTGAGTAAGTCAGAACTTGAAAAAATAAGCAGGGCTTACATTCAATCTTTCTACCCTCATATTTCTCCCAATTATGACATTCCCGCACCAGATGTTGCTACAACTCCTCAAGTTATGGCTTGGATGCTTGATGAGTATGAAAAAATAAATAATATTAAATCTCCTGCAGTTATTACAGGAAAGCCCTTAGCTTTAGGAGGAAGTAAAGGTCGAGATATTTCTACAGCAATGGGCGCTGCTTACATAATCAGACAGATTGCTAAAGAAAATAGAATAACTCCTGATAATACTAGAGTTGCAATCCAAGGATTTGGAAATGCTGGAATGAACTTAGCAAGAATATTAAGTTCTTGGAATTATAAGATTGTTGCTGTTTCAGATTCTCTTGGAGCAATACATGATTCAAAAGGGTTAGATGTGAAAAAATTAATAGAACATAAAAACAAAACAGGAACAGTCAAGGGATTTGCTGAAAATATTAAAGATGTTCTTCTAGTGGATTGTGATATCCTTGCGCCTGCTGCTTTAGAAAATCAAATAACAGGAGAAAATGCTGACAAGATTAAAGCAAAGTACATTGTTGAATTAGCAAATGGTCCTACAAATCCTGAAGCTGATAAAATATTAGATTCTAAAGGAATAATTGTAGTTCCTGATTTCCTTGCAAATTCTGGCGGAGTTATTGTCAGCTATTTTGAATGGGTTCAAAACAATTCAGGATATTATTGGACTGAGAATGATATTCTCGAAAAACTTGAAAATTATATCTTGAATGCTTATTTTGATGTTAAGAAAACTTCTCTTGAACATAATCAAACTTTAAGAAAAGCAGCTTTAGTTCTCGCAGCTAAAAGAATAATTGAAGCAGAGCGATTAAGAGGGAATTGTTAGTTAATCAACACACTCATGCTCTTTAGTATCTTCTTCGTGCATGTAGATTTCGCAATTCTCGCAGTATATTCTTTTTTCTAGTTTTTCACCATATCTTTCGCATTCATCATTAGTGCAGGTTTTATTCTTCTTGAAATCTTTTTCTAAGACATTAAATTCGCATGATTTGCATACGTAGTGTGTTTCCATTTTTTTTAGCTCTTCATTTCTGAATAATAATCTCAAGTTCTAAATAATTGATCTTGTCTTACAATATTAAAATCTTTATCTAGATAAATATCCCATGCTAAAGACTTTCCAACTCGTACTTTCCAGACAGCTTCTTTATAATTTCCATTTTCAATGCTTAATATATCAGATTCTTTTACAGTGTAATTCATAGGTTTCCCTGCAATATTGTAATAAGTTATATTGTATCCTATTAACACTTCTTTAACTCTATCTTCATTTGTTGTTTTAAGCTCTTGCTTTGCACAAGATGTGATTAAAAATAAAGCTGCAATAATTCCTAAAAAGACAAGGTTTATTTTTTTCATCATGGTTTAAATGTAGCTTGCCATTATTATAGTTTTCTATTCATTTTATGCAAAAGTAGCTCCGAAAATTCTCACAAGACATCCGGAAGATTTTCGTCGTCAGAATTTCACTGGACACTGGACAAACACTGACGTGAGGTATTTAAACTAGGTTTATTGATTAGTTTCATGGATAAAAAAGTAAAAGTTCTAGAAAGCGAGATTTCAGTAAAATCTTTTAATAAAGCAGATTACATATCTTTAACAGATATTGCAAGATATAAGAATCCTAATGAGCCAAGAGACGTTATTAAAAATTGGCTTAGGAATAAGTTCACTATTGAATTCTTAGGGGTTTGGGAGAAAATTAATAATCCTTATTTTAAACAGGTCGAATTCGACCTCTTTAAAAATCAAGCTGGAAGCAACGCATTTGTATTGACCTCTCAAAATTGGATAGAAAAGACCAGTGCAATAGGCATTGTTTCAACTTCAGGCAGATATGGAGGTACTTTTGCTCATAAAGACATTGCATTTGAATTTGCTTCTTGGATTTCTGTGGAATTCAAACTTTACTTAATTAAGGAGTTCCAAAGATTAAAAGAAGAAGAAAGTAATAGGAAAAATCTTGATTGGGATATAAAGAGGAATCTTGCAAAGATAAATTACAGAATTCATACAGATGCAATAAA
>CAZDUE010000036.1:0-12981 GCA_964508575.1 uncultured Methanosarcinales archaeon | reverse complement strand
TATGTCGTACCAATATAGTACGAAAATTAGAAACAATTATAAGCAGAACAAAATCCAGAATAATCATGAACACTTCAGCATTGAGAAAAATCGGACTCTCGGACAATGAAATAAAAATCTATTTGTTTCTTCTGAAGTCAGGATCAACTACTGCTTATGACATCGGAAAGAAGACCGGAATTTACAGAGTCCACGTCTATGATAAGATAGAAAAATTAATTGAGAAAGGACTTGTCAATCATGTTTATAAGGGATCTAAAAAATATTTTCAGGCAGCTCATCCTAGCAAAATAAAACATTATCTGGAGGATAAAAAAAAAGATATTGAAATTCATGAAAATGAAATAAGCAAGCTAATGCCTGAACTCGAGTCAATGCTCTTAATTCCTCGAGAAGACACTTTTGTCGAAGTATTCTCAGGAATTGAAGGATTGAAATATTTTCTTAAAGATATAATCAAAACCAAAAAAGAAGTCTTGATAACAGGAATTGACGACTCAAAATATGAAGAAGCACTCTCAATATTTATGAAGCAATACTTTAGAGACTTAAAAAAATATAAAATCAAGGAGCGAGTAATAACAATAAAAAAGAAAGGAGTCTTCATGTTTGACAATAAATTAGCTCTAACCACTAAATACAGATTTCTAGAGGAAAAACAGTTCAATCCAACAAACACATTTGTTTATGGAGATAAAGTTGTAATAGTAACCTGGGGGACTCCTGCTACTGCAATAATGATAAAAAACAAAGAAATCGCGGAAACTTATAGAAATCACTTCGAACACTTATGGAAGATTGCAGATAACTAATCTGATAAAAATACATGCAATTGAGTCAAGTCTCATGCTTTATCTCTTCAAATTCCCCAGTCTTTTTATTTTTGCGGACATTATCATAATTAAAGCATTTTCCATTCATCACAATATAAACTCCATAAGGAAGAGATTGGACAAAGCCGAGAGCACAGCCAAGATTAAAAAGCCCATCAGAGCCACCTAGTTTGTAAGGAATCATCGCGCCCATAAGAACAATTGTCTTGTTGTTTACTTTATCATGCAAGAATCTTGCAGTCTCTGCCATAGTGTCTGTTCCGTGAGTTATAACAATCTTATCTTCTTTAGTCCTATTACAGTTATCTGCAATTAACTGACGCTCGACATCAGTCATTTCTAAACTGTCAATCATCATCAAAGTTCTTATGGTAATATCATGAATTTTGCATCTTCCGACCTTAAGCATCTCTGAAAGATGAGTATCCTTGAAAAAAAGCTCTCCTTTAATCTCGTCATATTCTTTGTCGAATGTTCCGCCTGTAACAAATATTCTTATTGCCATAATACCACAAAATAAATGAAGAAACAAAGCATATAATAAATGTTTTGGAATTGCATCAAAAAGGCAGTACAGTCAAATCTTGGATATCACAATTATCTGACTGCTCGCAGATGAATAATATTATCCTGCTTATATCCTGAGCATCAAGCATCACAGGAGACTTTCCGTTATTTAATTTAGTTCTTCTATCAAGTTCTTCCTTCTTGAAAAAATTAGTCTTGATCATCCCAGGACAAATAGTAGAAACTTTAATGCTACACTCTTTCAATTCTTTTCTAAGACCCTCAGAATATCCCATAACCCCAAATTTCGTAGCTGAGTAAAACTCGCCTTGAGCATAGGAAACTTTTCCAGCTGTTGATACAATGTTAATTATCAATCCTTTTTTCTTTTTCTTCATATACGGAACAACTAATGACGTAAGTCTTGATACTCCTATCAGATTAACTTGGACCATATCCTCGAATTTTTTAATATCAACTTTATCAGATTCTGAAAAATATCCATAGCCAGCATTGTTAATAATAATATCAACACTGCCAAATCTTTTCAAAGTAGAATTGACAATTCTCTTGAGATCTCTCTCCTGCTTTACATCACCATACTGTACCAATAGCTTAGATGCGAAATTCTTTTGCTCTTTTTCAAGTAAATAACAGTTCTCTTTATTTGTAGAAAATGTAGAAACATTAAATCCTTTTTCTAACAGTTCAAGAACTGCTGCTTTTCCAATCCCTGAGGTTCCTCCACTGATAAGAACAGTTCTTGCTGTTCCTGTTTTTCCTGCAGATTTAGACATACAGCAAATAAGTTATTATGACTATTTAAATTTATCAGAATTCTCTGCAATAAGCTCTTAAAATCTGTTTTGAACTGAGAACAATGCCAAAATTACTGGCAATTGTTTTCTGAGTGCATTTTTGAATTTGCTTGTCAGAACAAAAGGTCAAATCACTGCAAAATATAACATTATAATCAAGATACATTGCAGTTCTTGCTGTTGATTCACAGCAAATATTAGTCATAGTTCCTGTTATTATAATATTTTTTATGTCATGCTTTTTTAAAATCTTCAGCAGATTTGTTTTAAAGAACGCATCATATCTTGTTTTATCCACGATCACATCATCAGATTCCGGCTCAAGTTCATTGCATATTTGCCAGCCATCAGTTCCTTTTCTCAGGCCTTTTTCTTTTGTCTTTGGGAATAACTTCAGCTCAACAGGATTTTTCAAAGGATCAAAACAATGTCTTGTGTATATACCTGTTATTCCAGAATCTCTCATTTTCTTTATGAATTTGGAATAAGCTGAAATATTTTTTCTAATTCCTGTAACTTCAAGAAACGATCCTTTTTGGACAAAGTCATTTTGCATGTCTATAATGAGTAATGCAGTTTTAGCTGAAGATTTTTTTGCCATTAACAAAAACAAATGCTTTTTAATATATAAACATATCATGAAAAAAATCATGAATGAAATAATCATTATTCTGGGACATAGCAACAACAAGAAAGGAAAACTATCAGATATCTACATCTCACGACTTGAAAAAGGATATGGAGAATTCATAAAAAAGAAAAATGATGAAAAAGATTTCAAGATACTTTGTACTGGAGGATTTGGCTGGCATTTCAATAGAACTAAAAAAGCACATGCGGAGTACGGAAAAGAATACTTGATATCTCGAGGACTTCCAGAAAAATGCTTTCTTCCATCTGCAATGAGCAAAAATACAATACAAGATGCTACATACTCGAGGAAAATAATTGATGATCACATTATCAGAAATCAGAATAACATCTCAAATAAAATAAAAATAATCATTGTAAGTTCTGACTTTCATATGGCTAGAGTGAAGTACATATTCTCTAAAGTTTTCAATGAATCAAACAATCCAGAATACAATCTTGAGTTCTCAGAATCTTGCCTAAAAATTTCAAAAATAAAACTTGCAAGATTAAAAACTCATGAAAGATTGATGTTTTTAAAAATGAAAAGCGCCAAGCCACTCTCCAAGCTTTACGACGCTGCTAAGACGGTTTTTTCGAGAGGATTTCAAAGCCAAAAAAAGGATTAACTTTAAATAGTACCTATATAAATATGGGTATCATAAAAACTTTTGAGAAACTTTGAGAAAAAATGAACCATAAGAATTGGTGGTGGGGTCAATCTTCCAGTATTGACTTGTACGAATGTGACAAACGACTACTCAAAGATCCCGAGGCAATAAGAAAATTCACTCGAGATCTTTGCAAAGTGCTAAAGATGAAAAGGTACGGGCCAACGCTAGTTGAACGATTCGGAGAGGGTAAACTTGAAGGATATTCTATGATGCAGTTTATAGAGACATCTTCAGTCATAGCTCACTTCGATGAGAAAGCAGATAGAGCTTTTATTGATGTATTCAGCTGCAAAACTTACAAGCCAAAAGAAGCTGCTGAATTCTGCAAGAATTTCTTCAAAGCAAAGAAGTACAAGATCAAGACTCTGACAAGGAAATGATCTGAACAGCTTTTTCTTTTTTTATAATTTTTTTTTGCTTAGTGCAGAAATATTTGACTAATCGCATTCATATTTACTAAACAATAGTAACATTTAAATATAGTTATCTGATTCGTAAGTCTATGACACAACGAACAATACATAAGTACGAAGTAAAATTTACAAGTTCTGGACATCAAGGAGTTAGCGTCAATTATTCCCCTGAAGGACTTGAAGCAATTGCTGAAAATTATATTTTATACGATGAGATTACTGTTACTCCAGGATTTATTGATTCTGATCCATCAAACGGCGAAACAGTATATTCTTTCGAACTTTTTGACAATACCCACTATTGCAATCTTGAAGATGCAATACGCAAGGTGGATTTAGTTGATCCAGAATTAGGTACTCTTATTTCAGAAGGAAAAATTTCAAGACTGGAATTAGATAAAAGATTAAGAGACGAACCTGGATTATTACTTGATCTTGGATATGCTCTTCATTTCTGGCATCCTAATCCTGGTGCAGTATCAAAAACTTACACTAGACAAGATTTGGAGAGTATTGCAAATCAAAAACCTTAAATAATATTATTTTTTGCATTAAATTATTGAAATATTATAATATCGTGGGAATTCTCAATCGATTTTTCTTACGATAAAAAAAAACATTAAACGTATGGAGCTGATAAAATGGCAAAATCAAAGAAGAAAGAAATCAACATTGATGATCTTGCAGAAACTACAAAAGTCAATGAAAAAAAGAATGAAAACAATACTGAAAAAAATAATGCCGAAGTTATCAAAACAAAATCACAATCATCAGTTGTTCAAGCAGGAAATACTGTAAACGTAGATTATACAGGAACTTTAGAAGACGGAACAATTTTTGACTCTTCAATCAATCACGGACAGCCATTAGAATTTCAAGTTGGCTCTGGACAATTAATCAAGGGCTTTGATACTGCAGTTTTAGGAATGAAAAAAGGCGAAGAAAAAGAAATAAAATTACAACCTCTCGAAGCTTACGGAGAATCAAGACCTGAACTAATAAAAGACATTCCTAAATCAGAACTTCCTCCTGGACAAGAATTCAAAGCAGGAACAATACTGATGATGAACCTTCCTAATGGAATGCAGATTCCTTTGAAAGTCATAGATGTAAAAGAAGATGCTGTGACCTTTGATTTGAATCATCCACTTGCGGGAAAAGTATTGATATTCAAGATAAAAATTGTTGAGATTTCAGAGTGAGTGCAGAAACATTTATAAATAGTGCAAAAGGTCTTATAATTATTAATTTATTGAAAATTAAGTTGATTAAAAGAGCAAAAATATAAAAACGAACGAAAGGTGAAGAGAAAGAGTTTAGAAAGCTTTCTTCAAGAAAGCTGTACTTTTTCTCGCTAAAAAATGGATGAATTTAGAAAACTAGGAATATCTGAGCCAATATTAAAGGCAATAAGAGACGAGGGATTTGAGAATCCTACAGAAATACAGGCAAAATCAATCCCTGTAGTGATAGAAGGAAAAGACGTAATAGCAGAATCAGCAACTGGATCTGGAAAAACATTAGCATTTGGATGCGCAATAATCCAGAACTGCGAGAAGAGAAAAGGAATACAAGCATTGATAATGACTCCTACTCGTGAACTTGCAGAACAAGTATCTGAAAGCTTGAAAAAATTTTCAAAGTATAGCCCTTTAAGAATTGTTCCAGTATACGGAGGAGTTTCAATAAGCCCTCAAATTGAGCAATTAAGAAGCGCAGATGTTGTTGTCGGCACTCCAGGAAGATTGCTTGATCATATCGAGAGAAACACAATAAAGCTTGATAAAGTCAATACTCTTGTTTTAGATGAAGCAGACAGAATGCTTGACATGGGATTTATCGATGATGTTGAAAAAATAATGCGAATGTGCCAAAGACGAAATCAGACAATGCTATTCAGCGCAACAATTTCCAGCGACATCAATCATTTGGTAAAAAAATACATGAAAAATCCTGTTCGTGTATCTGCTGGAAACCGAGTAGATCCTACAAAAATGACTCAAGTTTATTATGATGTTAAAGATAACTTGAAATTCTCATTTTTAGTTCATCTGCTAAAAAATGAACCTGCAGGACTTGTGATGGTCTTTTGTAATTCAAGACATAATACTGATTTTGTTGCTGAAAATCTGGAGAAGAACGGAGTTGATGCGCTTTCAATCCACGGTGGATTTTCGCAGGCAAAAAGGAACAGTGTTATGAAACAGTTCCATTCAAAGACTGCGCTAGTTCTTGTATGCACTGATGTAGCTGCTCGAGGATTGGACATAAAGGAAGTATCTCATGTCTATAATTATGACATTCCCAGAGATAGTAAAGAATACGTTCACAGAATAGGAAGGACTGCAAGAGCAGGAAATGAAGGAAAAGTAGTGAATATTCTTTCGAGCAAGGATTATGATAACTTCAGCAAAGTTGTAAGAGACACAAGAATGAAAATAACAAAAGAACCAACACCTCATGTTGAAAGAGTCTTTGTTGCTGCTAAAAGAAGTGATTCTAGAGATAGATCAAGAGACGGAAGAAACCCTCAAAGGTCAGGATTTGGCTCAAGAAGAGAAGCAAGAGATAATAGAGGAGGATTCAGAGACAGAACAGAAAGAAGAGATCATGATGATCGAGGGAGTAGATCTGAATCAAGCGGACGAGATTCTAGACCATTTGGAAGATTTTCAAGAAGTAATGAAGAAAGAAGCGATAGAAGAGGATTTTCTGATAGAGGATATAACCGATCTTCTTCACACCATAGACAGTTTGGAGAACGAAGAACCAGGTGACTTAATTGTCTGAACTTAAAAATCAGAACAAAGAGCAGTTCAGAAATTATGATTTAAGACAGAGAGACTGTTATAAAAATCTTAAAGTTCCTGAAAATGCTGTTATTCCAACACAAGATGAAGGGGCTTGGGAATATTTTACTAAGTATAGATGGGTGTATAATAAACTGGATGTTGCTTTATCTCAGAAAATAATCTGTGGTCCTATGGGCGTAGATCCTGAAAAATTTCCTGTATTCATGAAGCCCATAATAAACCTTCATGGTATGGGATTGGGAAGCAAATTATTGAAAACTCGCGAGGAGTATGAAAACAACAGGCACTTTTCCGGCTATTTCTGGATGGAATTCTTAGAAGGAGAACATCTGAGCCATGACATTATTCTTCAAGATGGAAAAATTGTTTTTACTCTGACTTTCAAAGGTCACTCTTTAACTGAAGGAATGTTTGATTATTGGGAAATAATTGAAGCTGATGAAAAAATATCAGCCCATGTTACTGATTGGGTTAGACAACACCTAACAGATTTTTCAGGATGCATAAATATTGAAACAATAAATGGAAAAATAATCGAGTGCCATCTAAGAATGGGAGATATAGATGCACTAAGTGACCTTAATCTTATGCAAAGCATCATTGACGTTTATTCTGGGATTCCATGGAACTTCACAAAAAAAATATCTGATTTCTATTTACTCCCAATATGGGGAGATACAAATATCAAGTATGAATTCGATGAAGAAAGAGCCAGAGGAATATGCGCTGATCTTGAGTATTATGATCTTGAACCTACTGACAATAATCCTCCTGGAGGAATACGGCTTGCAGTAATAGGATCTAAAGATAGAGAAAACTGTTTGAAGGCAAGAAAAGACTTAGCAGATTGCTTTAATCCTAAACCCTTGTTTGAGTATTAATATTTAGTGCTCTCAGCATAGCAAAACTTAAAAAAGAGGATGATAAACAGCTTTCATGAACTTTGAAATATTTTCTACAATTGAATTTCAGATGAGCTTATTGTTTTTTGTTGCTCTTGCTGGCTACATGATCGCCTCTAGAATTAACCAGTCAGCAGTTGTTGGAATTATTTTAGCAGGAATCATTGTAGGTCCCGGAGTTTTTAATTTAATAACATACACTGATTTTGTTTCTAACTTAGCACATTTTGGAGCAATAGTTCTTTTATTCACAATAGGTTTGCATTTTAAATTAAAAGAAATTATGAAAGTTAAGTATTTCTGGATAGCACTTGCGGGAATAATACTGCCATGGATTGCAGGATACTTTGTTGGAAAACTATTCGGATTCACATTTGGAAGCTCTATCTTTATCGGTACTGCGCTTACTGCAACTAGCATTGCAATAACAGCCAATGTTCTTAAAGAAATGAACAAGCTTGATTCAGAAGTTGCAAAAGCAATCATCGGAGCAGCAGTCATTGATGATGTTCTCAGTTTACTGGCATTATCTGTTTCAGAACAAATAGTATCTGGAACATTATCCAGCATTTTATTATGGACCACTCTTCTAAAAGCAGGACTATTCATATTCATTTTTGTAATACTTGGAAATGTTTTCACAAATAAAATAATAGCAAAGCTTGATGACTCTCTTATTGCGAAGAAATATCCTGAATTTGTCTTTATTTTCGCAATGATGCTCGCATTCATTTATGCAATGACTGCACAAGTTATTGGACTTTCAGCAATTGTCGGGGCATTTCTAGCAGGAGTTGCAATGGAAGGAGTTGGATTAACTCACAGTAAGAGTTTTCGTGAGGGCTCAGAATATCTGCACATCATCTTTGCATCCATCTTTTTTATTTTTCTGGGAGTTTTAGTTGATATAAAGACACTCGATCTAAGTTTAATGTGGTTCATAATTGTTTTAACAATTGTAGCAATATTATCTAAAGTAATGGCCTGCTCCTTTGTCTCTTTTGCTCAAAAGTATGATATTAAAGATTCCTTAGTTATTGGATTTGGAATGGTGCCTCGAGGAGAAGTTGCAATGATCATTGCGCTAATTGGCTTAAATCAAGGATTGATAACTTCTAGCGTTTACACTGCAATAGTATTGATGAGTGTTTTAACAACAATAATAACCCCTATTGTATTGAGGAATTGGCTTTTGAAAGCTAAAGTTAGTAACAATTAAAAACTAAACAAAATTCTAAGAATTTAATGGATCAATCTAGACAAATTACTTTCATTGGAAAAGAAAATCAGAACAAATTGAGTAATTCAGCAATTGCAATAGTTGGAGTCGGAGCTCTCGGAACAGTTTGTTCTGAGCTTTTATGCAGAGCGGGAGTTAAAACTTTGTACTTATACGACTTTGATAATGTTGATAAAACTAATTTACATAGACAATTGCTTTATGATACTAAAGATTTAGGGAAATTTAAAGTAGACTCTGCAAAGAAGAAATTGGAGTTGATAAATCCTGATGTCACGATTAAAATTTTTAATGAGAGAATTAATTCATCGAATGTTCATAAAATAAAAGCTGATGTTATTCTGGATTGTCTTGATGATCTTAATGTTAAACTAATATTAAACGAACATTGTGTTAAAAATAAAATTCCTCTAGTTCATGGATCTGCTGCAGAAAATAAAGGATATGTATTTGTTGTTTCTAATGACGGACCATGCTTAAACTGCATCTATGAATATAACATGATATCTCAAAATTGCCAAGTTCTAGGAGTCATGAACACTATTACTACTTTAATCGCTTCCATGCAAGTTAATGAAGCAATCAAGATAATGACAGGACAAGAATATGAATATGATTTATTGCGGATAGATCTTCAGAATAATAATTTTGAAAGGATTAAAGTAAAACAAAAGAAAAACTGTGTTTGTAATTCAGATCAAGCAATAGGTTCAGATGGCATATCAGCAAGCTCATCAAGAATCCCAGAATACACAATAAAACGATGCAAGACAAAAGCAGTCTTCGAAGTAAACCCTCATAAAAAAATGAAATTAGACTTTGAAAAATTAAAAAAGAAATTCAAAGTAATTGCAGACACTCCGATGATATTAATAATATCAGTTCAAGTTGATGGAAATGATGAAGAAGTTATCATTTACGAGAACGGAAGCTTAATGTTTAAAACTCTTAACAATACTGAGAAAGTTGATGAAGTTTGTAAGAAGATTTATGGGGTTTGATGATGACCCAACTATTAATTATATGATTTTATCAATAAATTTTTAAATAATATGATAATATCTCAATTATGAAAAAAATAGTATTATTTTCAATCTTTTTTTTAGCTTTTCTACCCATAGTTAATGCTCTTAATGAATGTAAATATACTGAAATAAAAGAGTTTCAGGTTGAAGAATACAGGTATTATCTTAACGGCAAATTGCTAAATGAATCTCTAAATATAACTTATGTTGAAGGACCTCAAGATGTTAAGTTTAAGATAGATAATCCTTATGACTTTGATGTGAGTCTTGAATTCATATATAGAAGTGGATCTCCTGGTTTTGGAGAGGGAGGAGGTTCAGCAGTAGGTACAATAAAGGCGAATACAATTGGTTTTTTGGATAGCCATAAAAATACTCAAGGTGAAATACTTAGAATGAATTTAACCATAACTTCGCCTGATAACTTAACTAGAAAGTTTGAGCGCTTTACAAAGAGTAAAGTTGTATGTAAAGATTGCAGGGGTAAGGAATGTTTGGACTATGGTCAATCATGCACATGGCCTAATGAATGCGGTACCAAATATTGTGTTTCAGGAACATGCTCACCTAATGAATATTGCTACAATACTAATTGTCAATGTAAAACTGATGAACTTGGTTGTAAAGATAAAGGTTGTGTCAAAGCCAAAATAATTTCTAATGGTAATCCAACTAATTGCCAACTACCTCAAGAATGTATCTCAGGATTCTTAAATCAAACTACAAAATTATGTGATAAGACTATTGAGGAAAGAGAGCAAGATGCAAATGATGCTGCCAAAAAAGCTGCAGAAAATGAGAGAATTAGATTAATATGGACTGCTATAATTCTTGCTGTAGTAGTTGTGGGCATTTTAGGTTTTGTTTATCTTAAAAAGAAAAGATGATATATTGAAATATTTTTTTATTTCATCTGTGTAAGAATATTTTTAACATGGTCTTCATTTCAAATTCAAAGAAAGCAACAGGCTACAATACAAAAATTGAAAGAGAAATCAACTACCTTAAAATCCTAAATCCTTTCTTGTGAACTTTTTACCTTCAGAAATATTTTTTTCAAATTCAAGAAGTCTTTTATGTAAAGTTACGATTTCCATATTTGATTAAATGGAGCTTTTGATATAAATAGCTTTTTAATCACAAAAATAATTCATGATTTCTAATTAATTTTTCCTTGATATAATTACTTTAGGCATTCCGGAATTTGACGAATAACTCCATCCACTCCTCCTTGTCCCAGAGCAGCTTTATATCCTTCATACATTCCTTGATATCCTCTATTCTCCCCGGATTCAGCACCCCATCTCTTCCTTTCTTGACTTCGTGCTACCTGACATCGTGCAATATGTGTTTCAAGACCTGTAGCCATGGCATCTCGAATGTCTTGTTCATTACACCCTGATCCATACGCGTCCATTATTGCATCATAATGATGGGGATTCTGTTCTAATGATCTTAGCGCTGCTTGTTGCGAATTTTCATCATGAGCCATAATAGAAAAGGAATTTCTTTAGATATAAATAGTTTACTTACAAAAACCAACCGTCAGCAAAACCTTTATAAACCCCTTGGAATTTCTGAGAATAAACTGATGAATCTCAAGAGAGAGGAGGTCGTTTGCTTTAGACATTTTAGAAATGTTGAATAAAATGTTTAGAAAAAAAACGAATTCTTCGAAATGTCAGTAATTTTAAGTAAAACAATCTAAACAATGAGACGAGGTGTTTTAAATGTCAGATGTTTCAGAAAGAGTTTATGAGGCAATAGAAACTGCAAAGGTTTCAGGAAAAGTAAGAAAAGGAACAAACGAAGTTACAAAGGCAATAGAGCGAGGAGATGCTAAACTAGTTGCATATGCTAAAGATACTAGTCCTAAGGAAATAATAATGCATCTAACTGTATTATGCAAAGAAAAGGGAGTGCCGTGCTTTGAAGTTTCAAGCAAAGAAGAGCTTGGAGCTGCTGCAGGTCTTGAAGTTCCTACCGCGAGTGTTGTAGTTCTTCAGGAAGGAGATGCTAAAAATTTAATAAAAGACTTAGCAAAGTCAGAATAAAAAATAAGGTGCTAAAATGGCTGCTTTAAAAAAAATGCCCTCCAGACAAGGAGGAGAAGTTGAAGAAACTAAGAAAGGACAGGCAAATTTCACAGAAGCTTTTCCTGCAAAAGTCGAAGAGATAGTTGCAAGAACAGGAACAAGAGGAGAGGCAATCCAAGTAAGATGCCGGGTTCTTGATGGAAGAGATAAAAACAAGATCTTAAGGAGAAATGTAAAAGGTCCTGTCAAGATGGGAGATACTTTAATGCTTAGAGAGACAGAAATCGAAGCTCAAAAGTTGAACCAGAAAAGAAGATAATTTTTAATTTATTTTAAACATGAAATTAAAACATGAAACGAGATGATCAAAAATGAGCATTTGTACTTTTTGCGGAAATGAAATAAAAAAAGGAACAGGCAAGCTGTATGTAAAGAAAGATGGGAAAGTATTTAACTTTTGCGGATCTAAATGCGAGAAGAACAAGATTCATTTAGAAAGAAATCCAAGAAAGTTCAAGTGGACGAAACACTTTAAAGAAGAATGATTAAGAAGATAAAAAAAAAATCTTAAAGTATTGAAAAGGGTGAGCTTTGTGATTGAAAAAACATTAGTATTAATAAAACCAGACGGAGTCCAAAGAGGAATTTCTGGAAAAATAATTGAAAGATTTGAAAATGCAGGATTGAAGATTACAGCAATGAAAATGGTGTGGATAGACAAAGAATTTTCTAAGAAACATTATAAAGATCATATTTCAAAAGCATTTTATCCTACACTTGAGGATATGATTACTTCTGGTCCGGTTATTGCTTTAGTTCTTGAAGGAGTTGAAGCAATTGAAGTAATCAGGAAACTAGTCGGCGGAACAGAGCCAAAGAATGCAGCTCCTGGAACAATACGAGGAGATTTCTCACATCACTCTTACTCATATGCTGATAAGCATAAAAAGTCAATAGCCAACATAATACATGCTTCTTCCTCTAAAAAAGATGCAGAATTTGAAGTGTCATTATGGTTTGGCAAGGATGAAATTCACAGCTATAAAACAGTCCATGAAAAACACACATTTTAATTTTTTAACATCTAAAA
>CAZDUE010000035.1:11075-13020 GCA_964508575.1 uncultured Methanosarcinales archaeon | reverse complement strand
CTCATATTTCAGATTATTTTACTGAAACACTTGGAATCACTTTAGAAGAGCCAAACTTTGTTTTTAGGGAAATATGCATGAAAGATAGCAGAGAATTGTCAGAAGAAGAGATAAGACGACTTATTTCATCAGCACAGAATGTATCGCATAAAGATCAGATTGTTATTGCAGGTACTTATGCACTTCCAGATCTTGCTAACAGATTTCAGCACATGGTTTTAAGAGGAGAACTTGCTTCTACCAAGTATAGTTTTGTAGGAGCAATGTTTCCAGAAGATGTAGTTCTAAATGATGACTAGTTTAATCTTGGATATTTAATGGGAAAAATAAATCAGTTAAAAAATGGAGTTTACGTTTCAATGCATGCATGGACAACAACTCCTGACAATGTAATGAAACAGCTTGCCAATGCAAGATTTGAATTGTATGATCCAAAACAGGTTTTTTAATGACAGAAACAAAAATAATCTGCTGGGATATGAGTTTAACTCTTGGATATTTTTCTGGACTTGCATACAAGTTTGATGGCAAAGAAATTCCTGATAGATATAAAAATCCAGTTCAAGGATTAAAATCAGGAATAAGAGACTTGCTTGAAAAATTATCAGGAGAAGGATTTTTACATTTTGTAACAACCTCTGCAATAACTAAATATTCCGAGTTTATTTTAGAAAAGACAGGAATTAGACATCATTTTCAAGATGTTTTAGGAAGAGATATGATCGAATCCGATTATCATGGAAAAGCATACGTGTCTATTGCAGACAGATTTGGTTATAATTTACAAAAAGCTAAAGCAAATATGATTTCAATTGGGAATGAGTTTGTGGATAGGTCTTTAGATATTGAAGGAATGGTTTTAATTCAGCAAGATGATTGTGCTTATTACGATTCTCAAGTAATTGATTTAATATTAAAGATTTTATTGGAAAAAGGAAAAGGAGATTTTAACAAAGGATTTGAAGCACTTTATAAAAAGGCAAAAGTTCACAGCAGAAAGAAAAGAGATGAATGCAGGAAAATTTTTCAATTGGAAGATGGAATAAAACTTGAAATGTGCATTTTTGAAGAAAATTTTGGAGTGGCTTCTCCGATAATTTCTTTGAAAGCAGAACAATATAGAAAAGAATTAGAGCCAATACTTCATTTGTTTTGAACTTTGAACCGAAACCATTAAAAACATTTTATCTATACTAATGTTATGGCTTTATTCAAAGATATGCTCAAGAGTTCTGAAACATTGTTCAAGAATCCTGTTGCGCTAGATTATGAGTTCATGCCTAAATTAATTCCTTATCGCGAGAATGAACAGTTTCAGATAGCTTCTTGCTTAAAGCCGTTGATGGCTGAGAGAAATGGAAGAAATATGATAATTACAGGAACTCCTGGAATTGGCAAAACTATTGCATGTAAAAATGTACTGCAAGAGTTAGAAGAAGAGACAGAGATTATTCCATTGTATGTTAATTGCTGGCATAGAAATACTTCTTTTAAAGTTGCTCTAGAATTATGTGATATTTTAGGATATAAATTCACTCATAATAAAAGAACTGAAGAATTATTTTCAGAAATTAAAAAAATAGTCAATAAAAAAGCAGCAGTTTTTGTCTTTGATGAAGCTGACAAGCTTGAGGATTATGATATACTTTACTGGATTCTTGAAGATATTTATAAAAAATCAATAATCTTGATAACAAATCATAAGTCTTTAGTTTCTGATATTGATGTTCGAGTAAAATCAAGAATGATGCCTGAAGTAATGGAATTTAAGCCATATAATAGTCAAGAGACAGAAGGGATATTAAGGAACCGAGTAGAATACGCATTTTTTCCGAATGTTCTTGATGAAGATGCTTTCAAGAAAATAGTTGATGCTACTTTTGAAAGAAAAGATATGCGAATAGGACTGTACCTTTTGCGAGAGTCAGGAAATATTGCAGAAGAT
>CAZDUE010000035.1:9118-11065 GCA_964508575.1 uncultured Methanosarcinales archaeon | reverse complement strand
AAGATATGTCTGCAAGGAAAATAGTAAGCGAACATTCGGAAAAAGCAATCTCGAAAATCTCGGATTTTACAGAGAAAAAAGACACTGATCTAGATGATGATGAAAAACAAATTTTGGAATTGATAAAGGAGAATAAAGAAGCAAGGATAGGGGATTTATTTAAGACTTACGAGGAGAAAGGAGGAAAGATGCAGTACAAGTCTTTCCAAAGAAAGATAAAAAAATTAGAAGAGGGAAATTTTGTTTCAGTCAAAAAGCAGATTGGCGGAAAAGAAGGAACTACATCCATTATTACTTTTGGAAAAGAAAAGAAGCTAACAGAGTTTTGATTTATTCGACATCTGGCTCGAACTTGTCAGCGCATTCATCTGAGCAGAATTTGTAAATTTCTCCTCCTAACTCAAGCTGTACTGGATCTTCAGGAAGTGGCTTTTCACAGCGAGCACATCTTCCAAGATCACTTTCTAAATCTTCAAGCAATTCATCTTCTTCAGTTGAATTTGAACCTTCAAGAAGCTCTTCTTTTTCTGACAAGCCGAATTCTTCTGATCTGACATCGTCTTTGGTCTTTAATTTTCCAAGCTTTCCCGGAGTTTCTTTTATCTTGAACTTAGGGGCTTTCTTTGGTTTTTTCACAGTTTTTGCATTTTTTACATGTTTTGCTTTTTTTCCAGCCATGATTTTATTATGTTTGTTTGTTATTTTTATACTTTTTGTTGTCATGAGCCCTCAACAACCAAAATCAACCAAAAACTAATTATTTTCAATATGGAAAAGAATTAACGTTACATTTATATATCTCATGAACTCATGAAAATTTATGAAACTCTTAGGAATCGATATTGAACTACTTGGACATGCTTCTTTCAAGATTAAATCAAAGAAAAAAGTAATTTACATAGATCCTTTTAAACTGAATAATGCGCAAAGTACTGATAAAGCTGACTTGATACTTATAACTCATGATCATTTTGATCACTGCAGTATTGAAGACTTGAAACTAATAATCAAAACTGAAACCATTATTGTCTCAGCAAAAGACTGCAAAGAAAAATTGGATAACTCGTTTTTAAATTCTAAAAATCTCATTTTAGTAAGTCCTTTTGAAAAAATAAAAGTTCTAGACTTTGAAATTGAGACAATTCCTGCGTATAACAAGAATAAAAATTTTCATCCTAAAGCAAGCAACTGGGTTGGTTACATAATAACTGCTGGAAAAAAGATTTATCATTCAGGAGATACCGACTTCATAGACGAGATGAAAAAAGTGCATGCAGATATTGTTTTACTTCCAGTATCAGGAACTTATGTTATGACAGCAGAAGAAGCAGTAGAAGCAGCGTATTTGATTAAGCCAAAAATTGCAATACCAATGCACTACGGATCATTAGTTGGAACAAATGAAGATGCACAAAGATTCAAAGAGTTATTAGAGCAAAGAGGAATAAAAGTTGTGATATTGTGAGGAACTAAGAAAGATTAGTGGATAAAATGATTGAACAAGAACTTGCAGAAAAACTTCAAAATGCTTCGCTTGAATCTGAAGCAAAAGAAGGATCGGATAAAAGCGTGGATGAAATAATCCAGGATTATGTTCTTTCAAAATTATCGCAGAATGTTGAAGCATATCTTAAAGAAAGACTAGGTGCCTATGAAAAGCAAAAGTCAGAGTTTCAGGAAATTTCTTTAATAGCTTATCGAAATTTATATGATCTTTTGCAAGAACAGGGAGAATTAGAAAATCTTGAATATTTTATTCCAAAAGAAGAAATTGAAAGATCTTTATCTCAATATAGAACTAAAACCAAAATTTTAGATATTCTTCAATTTAAAAATAGTGAAAGAGAATGGAAACTTCACATGACTGAAATCCAAACATTTGTTTTTAGATTTTCATTGCTCAACCAATATGTTGAAAATGCCAAAAAATCTTATATTCGGTTTAAA
>CAZDUE010000035.1:0-9108 GCA_964508575.1 uncultured Methanosarcinales archaeon | reverse complement strand
CATTATGCGATGAACTTTCCATAACTACATCAAATCTTGCTAGAACAGAGCTGAAAATTCTAGAAGTTACTATAAACCTATACAACAGATTATTTAAAAAAGAATACGATAATCCACTGCTTAAAATTCTAAAAGATCAAAGTTGATTTATCTTAATATAATTAGAAACTTATTTATAATATCACTTTCTTATTATGAAAATGAATAACGAAAAACTAAATGCCAAATCACAAAGATTTCAGAAAGAATTTTTAGTCCTTAACATGGAAGACTCCAAGACAAAGAAAGTTGCAAATATACTCACTAATGATTCGTGCATGAAGATTCTGGATTACTTGTCAAAAAATGAGGCAACAGAAACAGAAATTGCAAAAGCACTTTCACTGCCTCTTTCAACAGTACATTATAATCTTAAACAGCTTGAAGAAGCAGGGCTTATAATTGTGGATGAATTTCACTACAGTGTAAAAGGACGAGAAGTTAATCATTATAAGATCGCTAATAAGTACATAATAATATCTCCAAGTCATCTGGTGAATTTAGCAGAAAACAATATCTCAGGAAGGAATAAGCTAAAAGGAATGATACCATCCATCATTTTATTAGGAGCTGCTGCAATTATAATAAAATTTCTTCAAGTACAGTCTGAAATGGGAAGTAAAGGAATAATCCTGACTCAAAATGTGCTTGAGAAATCAGTTCAATCAACAGCAGATTCTGCAGGAGTTTATTCTGCTGAATCTCCATCCGCTTTATCAAATACAGCTCCTGCAGCATCGAATCTCATTTCTTTGAATACTGAAATAGCTCTTTGGTTCTTAGCAGGAGGACTTCTAGTCATAGGAGTTTATCTGATGTGGAACTATTTAAAGAAAGATTGAAAGAAAGATTGATGCTAATGTGTTGATAACTTCAATCTGATTTAAAGTCATAGAAGGGTATTTATATATGACAAGATATACATGATAATATCTTTTAACAATATAAAATTAAAAATAGAATTAAAAAAATAAAATTAAAAGTTTTACAGAGGGATAAAATGAAAAATAAAACAAAAATTGCAAATATTGGAATGATTATATTTATTGCATTCGCTTTATTATTAATTGGAGCTTGTGTAGAAAACAGTAATGACAATAATAAAACTGATAATGATGCAAACATTGATAATGATAAAAATAATTTAAAAGATATTAAACTAGAATCTTCACAAAAGCTAAAGAAGATTTCTGATGTTGAAGAGTTAAACAATCTCTTGAAAGAAGTTCAGCAAAATTCTAACAATTATAATACGCGAGGATATAGAAAGTTAGAATTTGAAACAATGGATTCAGTAGTTTCAACAGGTGCTCCAATGGCTGAAAAAAGTGCTTCAAACTCTCCATCATCAGCTTCTGATTATTCAACTACTAATATTCAAGTAGCGGGAGTCGATGAACCAGACTTTGTAAAGAATGATGATAAGTACATTTACATGATTGTTCAGAACAAGTTAGTTATTGTAAATGCATATCCTGCTGAAAATGCTAAATTATTATCTGAAACCAAAATAAATGGCACTGCCTCAAATATTTTTTTGAACAAAGACAAGCTAATTATCTTTGTAACAAACTACGAGCCAGTTTATGTCATACAACCGTATGATTATTATCCTACAGAATCCAGCAAGACAAAAACTCATGCTTTAGTTTATGATATTTCAGATAGAGAAAATCCTGAACTAATAAATGATTATGACATTGACGGCTATTATTATGATGCAAGAATGATCGGAGATAATATCTACTTCATAGCGCAAGAATACGCATATTACGGCATACTTGCAATGCCTGAAGTAAGATCCAACTCAAAAGTTTTAGTAACCTCAGAAATCTATTACTTTGACAATCCTGAAAATAGTTACGACCTTTATACTGTCGCATAATTAAATTTAGAATCCCAGAAAGTTGATGCAAAAACATTCATGCTGGGATACGCGGCAACTTTGTACGTTTCAGAAAATAATATGTACTTAGCGTACCAAAGAAACCAGCCATACTGGTATTACAGAAACTATAACCAAGAAAGATTCTTTAAAGTTGTAGTTCCATTACTTCCAGAAAATGAGAAACAACAAATAGATTCATCTGGATCTTAAGATTAAAAATTGAATAAAATATCTTCTGTAATGGAAGAAATGTATAACAAAATGTCTGAACCTAAAAAGAAAAATTTCATTGAAAAATTAGACATTGCAGTACAAGAATATGACCTTAAAATTCAAGAAGAGCAATCAAAGACCGTTATACAGAAAATAAAACTTGAAAATGGAAAAATAGAGTATCAATCAAAAGGAGAAGTTTCTGGATATTTATTAAACCAGTTCTCTCTTGATGAATATGATGGAAATTTAAGAGTTGCAACAACAAAAAATAGTTACAACTGGAAAAAGAACGAAAATCAAGTATACAACAATGTTTATGTTCTTGATAAAAATATGAATACTGTTGGAAAATTAGAAGGAATAGCTCCAGATGAAAGTATTTACTCAACAAGATTTATTCAAGATAAACTATATATGGTAACATTCCAAAGAATAGACCCATTGTTTGTTATAGACCTTTCAAATCCATCAAGCCCTTCAATATTGGGAGAACTTAAGATTCCAGGATTTTCAGATTACTTACATCCGTATGATACAACACACATAATCGGAATTGGAAAAGATACTGAACAGAACCAGTGGGGTGGAATCTCAACAAAAGGGATAAAGATTGCACTATTTGATGTTTCAGATGTGAAAAATCCAAAACAAGTTGCTCAGTATATTATAGGAAAACAAGGAACAGATTCAGAAGCATTATACGACCATAAAGCATTCTTGTTTGACAAAGAAAAAAATCTCTTAGTCATTCCAATAAGAGATGTGCAAGAGCCTATAAAAGAACATCCAGAAATTGGAAGTTATGGAGACTACAGAATATGGCAGGGAGCTTATGCCTTTACGATTAATACTGAAGGAATAAAACTTCTAGGGAAAGTAACACACGTAAACAGTAAGCAAAGTCTTTATTATTACAGAGATGATACCACAGTAAGAAGATCTTTATTCATGGACAATGTGCTTTATACTGTGTCCAATTCAAAAATCAAGATGAATGACCTTGAGAATCTGGATAAAGAAATAAATGCTGTGAAACTTCCATATGAACAAGAAGTTTATCCATATCCTATATATGCAGGAGTACCAGAAACTGCAATAATTGAATATATTGAATAAATTGCTAAATTAATTTTTTTTTCAATTTTATTTATTCTCAAAAACTAGTAATTTACTAACTCCTTTATAGCATTCTAATTATATATAGGACTATATAGCATAAATATATAAATCACTCTCTGCTCTCCCCAGTAGAAAATATTAACTTTTGTGATGGGTGAAAAAATGGGTGTTATGGATTTAATATTGCCAAGAGAAGTCGAATTCTTCAAAGAAATGAATGAACAGATAGGAATATTCTATGAAGCTTGCAAAGTTTTTAAGGAATTTGTTGAAAATATAGACTCAATGAATGAAGACAAAGTCGAAGAATATGTCAAAAAAATAAAAGCTTTAGAACTAAAAGGCGATCAAATAGAGCGAAAGATAATAGATCATCTTGAGACAACATTTATAACCCCTTTAGACCGCGAGGATATTCATAATATAGCAGCAAGTTTGGACGATGCTCTTGATTACTTGCATGAAATTGCACAAAGAATAAAAATTTACAAAATCAGAAAAGTCAATAAAAACGTAATCAGTTTTGCAAATATAATTGTAGACATAACATTTGAATTGAAAAATCTTATTGCAAGTCTTGAGAAAAACAAATACAATAAGGAAATGATTGCGAAAATAACTTCATTAGAACGAGAAGCAGACACTCTTTTCCATAACAGTACTGCAGAATTATTTACTAACAAAACAGATCCAATAGAGGTTATAAAATTCAAGGACATATATGAGGATCTTGAGAATACAGTCGACTCAGTTGATAGAATCGCGAGTTCAATACGCGGAATAATGGTTAAGAGAGGGTAATATGGTTCCAATCCTTGTTATTGTCATAATCGCAACAGCCTTAATTTTCGATTTCTTAAATGGATTTCATGATGCTGCAAATGCAATAGCCACAGTTGTTGTCACAAAAACATTAACTCCACTACAGGCAGTATCTCTAGCAGCAATGGCAAATTTTGTAGGATTCTTCTTTTTTGGAGTTGCTATCGCTAACACAGTTGGAAAAGGAATAATCAATCCTTCATACGTCACTCTTCCTTTAATCCTTGCAGCACTTCTCGGAGCAGTAATATGGAATATAATAACATGGCTTTTAGGATTGCCTACTTCAAGCAGCCACGCACTAATAGGAGGCTTGATTGGAGCGGGAATAGCATCATCAGGATTCAAATCACTCATTTATTCAGGAATCTTAAAAATTGTCCTATTCATAATAATAGCACCTTTGATCGGAATGTTGGGAGCTATAATTTTCACAATAGTGATATTATGGATTTTTCATAAAGTTAATAGAAAAAAAGCAGACAAAAGTTTTAAGCTATTACAATTATTATCAGCTACAGTATACAGTATAGGCCATGGAACTAATGACTCCCAAAAAACAATGGGTGTTATTGCATTAACTTTATTCTCAGCAGGATTAATATCTACTTTTCATGTAGATACTTGGATTGTTATATCTTGTTATGCAGCAATAAGTCTTGGAACTTTTTTTGGAGGATGGAGAATAGTAAAAACAATGGGAACAAATATAACAAAGATAAGATCATTAGAAGGATTTTGTGCAGAAACATCTGCAGCCACTGTGTTGCTGGGAACTGCACGAATGGGAATTCCTGTAAGTACAACCCATGTAATTTCAGGTGCTATAATGGGAGTGGGAACAGTGGAAAATGCTCGAGCCGTAAGATGGATAACTGCAAAGAAAATCCTCTTAGCATGGATAATGACAATACCAATAACTGCAATAATCTCAATGTTATCTTTTTTTATTATTAAATTATTTGTTTGAATTGAAAAATCATCAGCCCATATAATCCGGCTTTGATCGAGTTACAGCTTTTGAAAGTTTTTTCTCTGTTTTTTCATGCAGTTCCATCTCTTTCTTGGCTTTTTCTAAAGATTCCGGCTCTTTTATAGCTCCAAATTTTTCCTCATATCTTGTTAAATTTTCAGTCAGTGCATTGATAAAAGGTCTAATCCTGTAAGGATCAAGAATAATAACTTTATGATTCACAATCATTGCAGGAACAGAATTAGGATCAAACTGCATTGTAACCGCCTGAAAGTCAATAACGAACTTTTCAGGAGTGTGGCTTATAGTCTGCTGAGTTGAAAGTAAAGGGTTATTATCAAAATTCTGAATTCCTGTAATCTCTTTTTGTTCATTTAAATTATCCATTGCTCTCACCTTGCTGATAAACTTAAAGAAAGAACTCAATCTTTATTAATCTTTTTATGGAGTAATTCGTGCATAGTTTTAAATATCCTCTAAATTACCCATTAATAGTAGCGTAGGAACTCAATTGTCGGTATCCATAAATTGGATGTTGAGGAAAGTCCGCCCACTGGTGTTGAGGAGCGCTTAAATGCAATCCTAAGCTTCGTAATCACTCGCGAAATGTGAGATTCAGAAATGGATGGCAACGGCTCAGAAACGAAACGGCCTCAAGTTAGGATGATAACAGCGAAGGAACTGGAGACAGTTCTAAGTTAACCTTTTGACGTTTCTTGAGGATACGGTGAAACGGCCAGTCCTGGTTGGTGCAAGTTTTAAAAACGCTTAGTTGAATATTGAGACAGAGCATCGCTTGAACAAAAAGCATGGGCTCTGACAGAAGGTGGCTTAATCTTACGCTACGATTTTTTTAAAAATGAAACAAACAAAAAATAAGAAATCCTTCATAATTAGAACAGATATCTTTTTTTCTTAATACTTGCTTTGTATGGTCTTTGTATTTTTCTCTTACCTAAGGATATAAGAACAATTTATAATAATCTTCTTTTTGTTGTTTCTAATAGCATTATTAGGAATTAGCTATTTGCTGTGGTACAAATGGAGAGATAAGCAAGGAATGAGGATTTCTAAATTAAGAGCAAATACAGATCCTTTTGGAAGATTGCTGATTAAAATTCATGGTGAAAAAAGGGCAACAGAGATATTCCGTGATATTTTTACTGTATTTTATTATCCCGGTTTGATCTTATGCATTAGTATGATAATTTTAGGAATTTATTCGATTCTTCAATTTTTCTGAAATCTTTTCACATTTTCCGAAAACTTTCCGACGCTGATTGGTAAGGTTTAAATTCTAGCGATATTATAAATGAATCATGCCTCGAGTTTTTTCAACTGAAGAATTTGATAAAATTGAAAGAGAACTTTCTAATTTTTATCAACAGAGAATAGAATCATTCATATCTCAACTTAAAGTATCTTATAATGTTGGAAATCCACTGGGATATTCTTACTTTCGTGAGAAAAAGATGGATCATTTAAGAGTTTATTTTCTAGTTTACGAAGATTTAGACGCAGTTTTGCTTGTTGCTATTAGTAATAAGAAAACTCAAGAGCAAACAATAGTTTTTATAAAAGAGCATTTAAAGGATTATCTGGACATTATAAGGAAGAAACTTAGCGCTCTCTGAGTTTTCCTTCAGAAGCATCTTTAAGTCCACGTTTAATATTTCCTATCTGCATTTCCAAGATTGATTTTCTTATAGATTCTCTTATAAAATCGGATTTACTTGAATAAACTCCTTTATTGACTAAAGATTCTATTTCCTTTACAATGGCTTTAGGCAATCTGACTTGTGTTATTTCCATCATTGTAATACTATTGTAGTACAGATGATATATAAATATTTGCATTTGTCTTATATATTTTTAATATCATTTTCATTCATGCAATTCATATAAAAACAACCGCAAAGCTTTTTAAGGACTGTTGTTTATCTCTAGCTATGTCAAAAGATAATAGAATTTCAATGCCTATGAGCACAGCAGGAATAACAAGATACTTTGATGATTACAAATCCAGATATGAGATAAAGCCAGGACACGTGATTATTCTGATCATTGTTGTGATAATAATTGAGATTTTGCTGCACTCTTTAGGAGGAAAACTACTTTAAAATGTTTCCAGGAATGAATCCCCGAGATGTGAAGAAAGCAATGAAGCGCATGGGTATAGAACAGCGCGACATTGATGCAGTTCAAGTAATTATAAAAACACCTTCTAGAGAATTAGTGATAAATAATCCTCAGGTTGCAGAAGTTATGATGATGGGTCAGAAAACTTATCAAATAATTGGAGAGCCGGTTGAGAGATCTTCAGAGCTTGAAATATCTGAAGAAGACGTAGAAACAGTTGCACAACAAGCAGAAGTTTCTAAAAAAGAAGCAGAAACAGCATTGAGAAAATCTAAAGGAGATCTTGCTCAAGCAATTATGGAGCTTAAAAAATAATTCTATCTATATCAAATTGATATGACTTTAAAAATGGAAAACATTCACGAGACAATACAGGAGGCAAAAGAGGAATTGAAACGAGCTGATCATCTGTTATTTGTAAGCTTAAAATATACAAGAACTTCTGAAGTTATAAGAAGCATAGTTGAGCGCTTATCCAGTACAATTGGCTTATTGATAGAGGCGTTGCTTAAAAAAGCAGAAAAAGATGGAAAAATAGAAGTTATTCCTTCAAGCCCAGGACATAGATGCGAAAGTGTAAAGAAACTTTATTCAGAAGAACAGGTTCAAGAGATGGCTAATTTTTGCCTTTCTTTAAGAAAAATATTAAGATCAAATACTAATTCACAAAGTGAGTATCGAAGACATGTTACATTGATAGTTGAACTGGATGAAGGAGAACTTGAAGTTAATATGCCATTAATCCATGAATATTATGAAAAAACAAAAGGATACACGGTTTATGTTCGTGAACTAGTTGGAGACTAAGTTTACAATTAATATCAAACTTTGAAGAATGCTCAGTGGAGAAAAATAAATGACTACATTTATCGGATTGATCTCAGGAAAAGGAGGGGTTGGAAAGACCACAACTACTGTGAATACATCTGCTGCTCTCCAAATGTACGGAAGAGGAGTTGTTCTAGTTGACGGAAATTTAACAGCACCACATATTGGACTTTACTTAGGAGTTCCTATGACTAATAAAACAGTGCATGATGTCATGATTAATAATAAACATAAAATTCATGAAATCGCATTTATCCACTCGTCAGGACTTAAAGTAATACCTGCAAGTGTATCATTTCAACATATGAAACTAAGTGACTTCAACAAATTTAAGATAGTTGTTAAACAACTAGAAAATTATGCAGAAATCGTGATGATAGACTGCCCTGCAGGATTTGGAGAAGCATCAAAAGCAATAATGGACGTCGCAGATTACTTGATAATTGTTACAAATCCTGAGATTCCTGCAATAAGCGATGCATTAAAATGTGTAAAACTAGCAGAAGAATTAAAAACACCTATTTTAGGAGTAATAGTTAACAAATCAAGAAATGACGGCTATGATATACCAATAAAAAGCATTGAAGCGATACTAGAGCATAAAATAATAGGAATAATCCCTGATGATCCAAATATTAGAAAGTCAGTATCACTAAGAACTCCGTTAATACATGTGGAGCCAAAAAGCCCTGCTTCAGATTCCTACAGAAAAATAGGAAAATACATAATAGATAATTGTATTGAGAAAAAGTAGTTTAAGTATTTTGTTTAATCAATTTTTATCGTTTTTAGCAGTTCAACCAAAAAGCATATAAAACATGCTTGATTTATAAACACAATGGACATAAAAGAGAGGTTAAAGCAAAAAGGGTGGACAGATCAGGATATAAATAGAGCTTTAGAGATAATGTATGCTCAAGAACAAGCTAATTCTTCAGTAAACCAATACACTCAAAGTGGCTCGAGAATATTATATTGGAGTGCTTTAATTGTCGCGATTGTAGGAAACATCTTAATGTCGCTAGTTTTGATTCCTTTCTTAATATCAACACAAGGATTTACATTATACATGATGATAGGAGTG